>JAHDCK010000343.1 GCA_020629915.1 Saprospiraceae bacterium | reverse complement strand
TATGGGGACGAGGCTACGCCCCTTAAAATACTTCGTATAATTGATCTACAAATGGTAACGGGACGCTGCCCCTCAAAAATCCCTTATGTCAATGACATTGCCCTAAACGCCAGAAGAACCTAACAACTTTTCTGAGCCCCAAGCAATAATATCCCACCCTTAAACTTCCAGATAGAATAATTAAAAAGTCCTCTTTCGATTCAAGTCGAAAGAGGGTTTTTTTATATCAAAAAATAATTTTTATGAAATAAAGTACGTGAACTGGATTTTTGAAATGTCTTAAAGATGAAAACACATAAAATCGTTTCTTAAATCTAAAAATTTAATTCATGAAAAATTTAATTCGAATTCCTTTTTTGACTTTAGCAATTGCATTTCTGATGACTTCCTGCGGCAAGGAATATTACTTTGAAAAAGTAGTCGTCAACAACACCGATGAAGACATCGTCGTCCAATACGATTGCTGTGGCAATGAAAAAATCTATACCATTCCGGCGCAATCTGAGGAGACCGTTTTTGTTTGTATTTATCAAAGTCGAAATAAGCCGGACTGTTCTTCTGTAGAAGGAGATTTTACCCTGAGCTTGTCGGATGCTCACTCTGCTAACAAAGAAATTGCGGATGCCAACAACTGGGAATATACAGAAGACGGAATAAATCTGACCTGTACTTTTACGTTGAACAATGAAGATTTGAAATAAATTATTTTTGCTACGCTTAAATCTGAAATCATGAAAAAACTTATTGGAATATTTTTATTGGGAATTTTATACTTCCAGGCTTCGGCGCAGATTGTGGAAATCAAAGCCAACCCCGTTCGATTTTTTTACAAGGAATTTGATATTTCTTCCGAGCTGTTGCTTCCCTATAACTTTGCCATCGAAGGGCAGATGAATTTTGACAGAGAGGAAATTGATATAATTGAAATTGACGGACGAGAAAGCACACACGATGGTGGCGTCTTCTCAGCAGGTGCTGCCATCAAGTATTACCTTGGGAACAAAAGAGGTTGGGACAGATTTTACCTCGGCGGTTACGGACGTTATCGCAAGGGTGTTTACGAAGTCTATAAAGATGCGGTAAATATGGATCAGGAACGAGTGGCTTTCGGGGGAATGGCCGGATTCAAATGGGTGACCAAACACAATATCGTTTTTGAGATAGGCGCAGGACTTGGCCGGACATTTGTAGAAGACGTATATTATCTGGATCATTATTATAAAAAACCGGATCAGCCTCTGAAAGGTTTTGACGGTTTCGGAACGATAAAAGTTGGGTACAGAATTTAATATTGGAATAGTTTAAATACAAAAAGTGCGATTGTAAATATACAGTCGCGCTTTTTTTTATTATAATTAAAATGAATTTATTTTTAATATAAACAGGCTGCCCCACCGGTGCAATATAAAGTTAAGTTTCAGCCGTAGTCCTCTTGCCCCGGAGGGGCCGCCTTTTAATTCTACAATAACAAAACCCAATGTTCTAAAAATAAAATCCCTTAGAATCTCCAAACAATACACACAAATTTTACAATTATCATAGGGAACAAAACCCAAAATTATTGTATATATGCAGCGGATTTTAAAAAACTATTTTGTATTCCTGTTAAAATTCAAAATAGTTATTGCTTTTTATTTGAAATTTTAAAATAAAATAAAAAAGCATATTTTTAATAATAGATTTTACAAAACATGAAAGTCGGAATTCCTAAAGAAATCACTCCGGGTGAATCCCGTGTGGGTGCAACGCCCAAAACCGTCAAGCGATTACTCAAGCAGGGCTTTGAAGTTTTCATAGAAAAAGGCGCGGGTGAAAATGCCAATATCACCAATGCCGCCTACGAAGCCGCCGGAGCCAAATTGCTCGAAAACAGCCAGGCCGTTTATTCTACCGGAGATATTATTCTAAAAGTGCAGGCCGTCACGGAAGGCGAAATCGATCAAATGCACGCCGATCAGGTCGTCCTGAGTTATTTGCAACCCGCTCAAAATCCGGACTTGCTCCAAAAACTGGCGGATAAAAAAATCAATGCCGTTGCGATGGATGCGATCCCCAGAATTTCAAGGGCGCAAAAAATGGATGTCTTGTCCTCGATGGCCAATATCGCCGGATACCGGGCGGTCATCGAAGGAGCGAATCACTTCGGTCGTTTCCTCAATGGACAAATCACTGCCGCCGGAAAAGTCGATCCCGCCAAAGTGCTGGTCATCGGAGCCGGAGTGGCGGGACTTGCCGCCATCGGAACGGCCAAATCGCTGGGCGCAATCGTCCGGGCCTTTGATACGCGGATGGAAGTGGCGGAGCAAATTGAAAGTATGGGCGCATCTTTCCTGACGGTTGACATTGAAGAAGATGGTTCTACGGCCTCCGGATATTCCAAGGTGATGAGTAAGGAATTTATTGAAGCAGAAATGGCCTTGTTCAAGGAGCAGGCGAAGGAAGTAGATATCATTATTTCTACGGCGCAAATTCCCGGACGGGCCGCTCCAAAACTGATCCTCGATTATCACGTGGAAGCGATGAAACCGGGTTCGGTGATCGTGGACCTCGCTGCTTCTTCCGGAGGGAATTGTGTTTTTACTAAAAATGGAGAAGTGTTTACCACGAATAACGGCGTGACGATTGTGGGCAAATTGGATCAGCTTCCCGCACAGGCCAGCCAACTTTATGGCAATAATCTTTGCCATCTGCTTGATGATATGGGCAAGGCCGAAAATTTTAAAATTGATATGGAAGATGCCGTCGTGTCTCGTGCGATGGTGACCTACAATGGCGAAGTCAACTGGCCACCGGAACCACTGCCTGTCAGTCCGCAAAAACCCAAAACGGAGGTAGCGGAAGTCGCTCCACCGGAACCCATTGACGAAGCTGCCCTTTCCAGAAAAAGAACGGTTCGTCAATTTGTCACGCTTGGGATTATCGGTGTGATTTTGTACTTGCTCGGCATGGTGGCTCCGGGAGATTTCATGCAGCATTTTACCGTATTTGTTTTATCTGTATTTATTGGTTGGCAGGTGATTTGGAATGTTTCTCATTCTTTGCATACACCGCTCATGGCCGTGACGAATGCGATTAGTGGTATTATTATAATAGGTGGGTTACTGCAAACAACAGATGACTTTTCCAATCCCATGACGATTTTGGCTTTCATTGCTATCCTCGTCGCTTCCATTAATATCGTCGGCGGATTTTTAGTGACGCACCGGATGTTGAAGATGTTCCGCAAATAGTAGTACAATGGTACAATGGTTCAATGGTTAATTTGTTATATAAAAAATGGTCAATGATCAATGGTCAATGGTCAATGTTTTTAAAATAATTCCAGACATATATGTTATCAGCACAAATACAATTAGCTTCTTATTTATTCGCTAGTATTTTATTTATATTAAGTTTAGGCGGATTATCTTCACAGGAATCTGCTAAGCGAGGCGTCATCTACGGAATTGCCGGGATGGTCATTGCAATTCTTTCTACCGTTTTAGGAGAAGGGGTTTCCGGGCATATTTATATTATAATAGCGATTGCGATTGCTTCGGTCATCGGGATCATGGTGGCCCGAAAAGTAGAGATGACAGCCATGCCTCAGCTCGTTGCCATACTCCATAGTTTTGTGGGACTGGCTGCGGTGCTGGTAGGATTTGGTTCTTACCTCGATCCCAAAACGCAAGCCCTCGCCGGAGCAGAACATTATATACATCTTACCGAAATATTTATAGGTGTTTTTATTGGTGCGATTACTTTTACCGGTTCTATCGTGGCCTGGGGAAAACTGGAAGGCCGGATTCGCAGCAAGCCTTTGCTTTATCCCGGAAGACATGTAATTAATATATTATTGGTAATTATTTGTTTTGTGCTGGGTTATTTCTTTGCGGTGGCCAGTGGAACGAGCGGGATGATTTTCCTTCTTATTATGACGGCGATTGCTTCCTTCATTGGGGTGATGCTGGTGATGGCGATTGGCGGAGCGGATATGCCCGTGGTGGTTTCCATGCTTAATTCCTATTCAGGATGGGCGGCAGCGGCGGCCGGATTTATGCTGGGGAATGACTTGTTGATTGTGACTGGTGCGCTCGTAGGAAGTTCGGGTGCGATACTTTCTATTATCATGTGTGATGCGATGAACCGATCTTTTTGGTCGGTAATTTTTGGTGGATTTGGCGATGCGCCTTCCGGGCCGGCAATGGCCGTGGAGGGAGAAGTTACAGCAGTTGATCACGAGGAAGTCGCGCAGTTGATCAGGGATGCGGAATCTGTTGTGATCGTTCCGGGTTATGGAATGGCGGTGGCCAAGGCACAGTTTCCCGTTTTTGAAATGGTAGAACAATTAAAAAGCGAAGGCAAGGAAGTGTTGTTTGGGATTCATCCGGTGGCTGGGCGATTGCCGGGACACATGAATGTTTTGCTGGCCGAGGCGAATGTGCCTTATGATATTGTATTGGAGATGGAAGAAATCAATGACGACTTGCCGGAGACGGATGTGGTGATGGTCATTGGTGCAAATGACATCGTGAATCCCGGAGCGGAGACAGATGCCAACAGTCCGATTTATGGGATGCCGGTGATCCAGGTTTGGAATGCCAAGAATGTGATCGTAATGAAACGCTCAATGGCAACGGGTTATGCCGGGGTACAGAATCCATTGTTTTTCAAGGAAAATACAGATATGTTATATGGAGATGCGAAGGATAGCGTTTCTAAGATCAATGGGTTTTTGAAAAATTTGAATTAAGTATTTATTTATGTTAAAATAGGGTATCTTAGACTTTTGTCTGCCTTGCGCAGTATGGTTGCAGTCATATTGGTTTTAAAAAATTAACCACCGAAAATAGAGCCTGCTTTTTGTTTGTGTCAAGCGGGGATGCTTGATGATTTCCGGGGACTAATAATGGAATAATGGAACTCAATAATTTTAATACTGCGACCGCTCTGCGGTCGAATAATTTCTAAACGTATCTTATGTTAACGTACTGCGACCGCTCTGCGGTCGAACAATTTCTAAACGTATCTTATGTTAACGTACTGCGACCGCTCTGCGGTCAAGGACTTCAAATTATGACTGCAGAGCGGTCACAGTACGTTTGCCCCTTAGCATGAAAGAAGAAATCGAAATGTAATTTTCGACCGCAGCGCGGTCGCAGTATTTTTTATCCTTCTTAGACAAATCCCGTGGAAACGAAAGGCGAAGAAAAATGAAGAAGCGAT
>JAHDCK010000342.1 GCA_020629915.1 Saprospiraceae bacterium | reverse complement strand
GACAAAAAATCAACCGGTCATTATGAGCATTTGACAGCACAAAATTAATTTCTATTAGATTTATTTTTCCCACCCGTCTTCCCTGCTCCGGGTTTTTTCAAGGGAAGAGAACGATTAATCACTAATGTCTTGGTAGAGGTTCCGCCACTGTTTTTTGCAATAATCACCAGTTCATTTCTTCCGGTTTTCATAGCTGCATCAATAGCAAAAGCCTTTGTATTTATATTATAAGAAAAATTACTCAGCTTTGTTCCATTCAATCGAATTTCAATATCTGCTTTGGCATTGATCCCCATAATTTTACCGCGAACAGATTCTTTTTCAAGACCGGAGTTATGTGGATTGTTGCGTGGCACTTCAATCGTAATTACTGGTTTAGTATTCGTTGGGGTTCGGTTCAGGATATCTACTTTATCCGTTCCTTTTCCTGCCTTATTAGTTGCCGTAATTTCAATTTGATTATTCACCGGTTTCAAATCCGGACGAAACTTTACTTGCTTTTTTCTGCCGTCGAAAGTGAAGTTAGTAAAATTTCGGCCATTCACTTTTACCGCTATCTGACTTTTTTGAGTCACCTCGGAAACGGTAGCTTTTACTTCCGGATTATTTACATATACGATAATTGGATTACCTGTTGGTGCTGTAATATTTACTGTTGGCTTTTTAACTGCCGGTGCTTTACTTTGCTTATTAATTGTAATATTTTTTGAATCTTTTCCGGCTGCATTTTGAGCCTTTATTGTATAAGTATTTTTTCCGTTCTTTAAATTAACTGTTGCCGAAAATGCCCCTGTTTTTGACCTTGGATTATACTTGTACGTAAAAACTGAAATGGGTTTTCCGTTACTGGTAAAGGTAATTTCCTTTTTGGTCTGAACGCCCTTTATCGTTGCATTAATTGTATATGTATTTTCCTTGGTCGTTGCCATACCACGGGCGGGTTGTGTCAAAGTAACTTTCGGTACAACAACCTGTGGGGCTGCCTCCTTATAAGTAATCTGAGTCGTTTTGACATCCTTTCCCGCTCCGTTTGTAGCAGAAATTCTAATATTATTACTTCCTTTATTTAAATTCAAGCCAGCAGAAAATTTCCCACTTCTGGCATCGTAATTAAATTTATTTGATTTAATTCCATTGACAGAAAAGGCAATATTTTTCCCACTAGCTACATTTTTTAATGTTGCTTTAAAATTAAAAGACGGGCTATTTACAATCGTTGCACCTTTCACCGGATTTGTAATAGTAATCACAGGAAGCGGCTGTTCTTTCTTTGGTTTGTAAGTAACCAATTGGGTATCGGTATCTTTTCCATCCGGATTAGAGCCGGTTAGTGACACCCGATTAACTCCTTGTTTTAAGAGAACATCAGCCGTCAAATTTCCGGTTCTAACATCAAAATTATACGAATTAATAAATTCTCCATTTAACTTTAAAGTAATACTCTTTGAGCTATTGACATTTTTTGTCGTAGCCTTTAGGGTATAATTTGGCTTGGAAACTACTGGTTTTCCTTGCGGATGTGTAATCGTAACTACAGGTGGATTTTTAAATATTTGTTCTTTTTCATATATAATTTCCGTAGAGGCCGTCGCTCTCCCCTTTGCATTTGTCGCAGTAATAGAAATTGTATTTTTTCCTTCCTTCAAATCTACCATGGCAGAGAGTTGTCCCGTTCCGGCGGTAAAATTAAAATTATTAATATTTTTCCCATTCAAATCAAAAACTATATTATTAGAATTAGTCACATGCTTAACAATTGCCTTTACAGTTGTCCGGCTGTTTCGGATTGTAAATGGATTGCTGGACGGTTGTGTAAAACGAATAGTCGGACGCTCCCCGGTTGTATTCGTATTTTCTTTAGAATAATAAATTGTTCTGCTATCTCTATGATCGCCACGGCTATTTTTGGCAACTACCTGAATAGAATTTCTTCCTTCCTGCAAGTTCAGGGTTGCGTTCAGGATTCCACTTCTGCTATTATAATTAAATTGTCTTGTAGGACGACGATTTAAGAAAACTTCTATTTGATCTTTTCTATCTATATTGCGGATAGAAGCTTCCAGATTTAATCTGGAGTTGTTCACGGAACCTCCATTATCTGCTGGTCGACGAATATCCACAACCGGGCGATTCTCGTTGTACCCCGGATTTGGCGGAGGCGGTGGTGGTGGTGCAGTTGAGCCACCTGAGTTTGTCCCTCCTGAATTATTTCCTCCGGAAGAATTCCCGGAAGATGCATTTCCTTTTGTGGGTGTTTTATCCGGCTCTCCTTCGTTATTTTTGTTTCTTGGAAAATATTCAATAATCATCTCATCTGAAGCACGGCCCCGTGAATTTCTCCCCTCCACTTTTAGTTTGTTAATGCCTCTGTTGAGCATAACACTAGCAACCAGTTTATCCGTAGCCGTATTAAAGGTAAATCCGCGGTTTTCCTCTCCATTCACAATAAAACGTATATTACTTTCACTATCTACATTCCTAAGCACAGCCTCAACTTTTGTACCTGCTTTAAAGGATTTGGCCGGGCTTCGGTTAGGAACGGTAAACTTAACGAGAGGCTTCTCCGTTTTTTGTTTTCCCGGATTCACTCTCCACCGTAAATTGAGAGAAGAATAATGCCACAAATCATTTTCTAATATATTGTTTTCTGCATTATTATATTGTTCCCCATCCAAATAATCGTGCATGGCAAAGGTTGCTTTATGTTCCAACCCAATTGAAAACCGAGGGGTGACCTGGTACCCCAATCCGATCCCGGCAGAGGGCATAAATGAAAATTCAGGGCCATCACCGTATCCATCTGCATTGGTCTCAAATCGACCGTCCCGCAGGTTCCCCAGATTATTTAATATAGAATTTTTACCTGAATTTGGATCAATTGTACTATAATCATATATAGATTCACCTCCTCCAATCTGATCTGTTTTGGTATGGGCATAATCAATACCTGCGCCACCAAACAAAGAAAGCAATATATTTCTTTTTTCTTTTAGTCTGTTAAAATAAAGGACCCCTTCAAGGGCCAGCTCACCGTGATCCGTTTGATAATTATTATAAACCAATCCCGAATTATTTTCATCATTGGGATTGACGACATAGTTTGGGCCTTCAATTCCATTTAAAGCATTATTATATAAAAAAGAATTATTTGCTTCGTGATCTGCCCCTGCGGTTCGGGCATACATTAGACGACCACGAATATCAAAAGAAATTGGAGCAGTAGGTCGATAGTAGATATTTTTAGCCAACGTCAATCCTGCGCCATATTGAAAATCGTCGCAGACATCGCTTTGCTGATAAGCGGTTCCGGCATTGATGCCCAGTGTCCACCAGCCTCCCTGGGCACGATGGGTTGGATATTGAAGGGCACTGTCATCTTCCTGAGCCTGAGTGGGAAGTACCCACAACAAAGCGAGGATAAAAAGGGTAAAGTGTAATGTTTTCATGATACCTGGATTTTTAATAATTGAAAATGTTTACGTTTTAGATTACATCAATACTACGACCATAAATTGTACCATGCAAATTTAAATTAAGAACCCCGCAACTAAAAGAATTCCACCTTTTTTGGACATTTTACTCCAAATTATTTTCATAAACCATTAAAAATCAAGCAAAAACAAGTGAATTTTTAGTTTAATGCACTTAAAATTGTTAAAATTTATATGTTTGTGAATTAACAGGGTGCTAACAAATTTTAGGAATTTGTTAGGGGAACTTTGAAGTGAATCATCGTAGAAATTGAATTTTAGAGTTGAGAAATACAAGGAGAGAAATAGCAATTTTGCAGGTTACTTTTTACTATTTTAGAAAATTACAATTCCATAATTTTATTAGAAAGTAACTGGTAAGCAGTTTGAGTTTCTCTTTTTAACCGGTTGATTGCGGTTTCTATTTCCGCCTTGGTAGCTGTTTTTTGAGCAATGTTTTTTTCCAGTTTTAGAGCGATTTCCTGTTGAGCAGACATACCTAACATCATGTAATTTGGTTTAAGTCGGTGGGCATTTTTCCGGATAGTTTCGAGGTCATCTTTCAATAAGGCTGATTCCATTTCCTTTATTTGACCCGGGCTTTCCCGCATAAAAGTATTGACCATTTCTATGACAAAATTTTTATCTCCATTACTAAATTCATATAAATAAGAAAAATCTACACTGACTTCAGAAGTGTCATTGTCTTTACTCAACTTCTGGTCACTTTTTTTATCTTTATATTCAAATAAAACTTCTGCGATAATTTGCTGTAATTTTTTTGGAGAAAAGGGTTTTGTCAAAAAGGCATCCATCCCAGCTTCAAGTGCTCTGTTTTTTTCTTCCAGTAAAGCAGCAGCAGTTAGCGCTATGATCGGTGTTTTAACATTTAAATTTGTTTTATCTGTACGAATCTGAAGCGTTGCCTCTACCCCATCCATTTCGGGCATGTGGATATCCATCAAAATAATATCGTATTTTATTAATTTCGATTTCTCAAGTGATTCCAACCCGTTTCTGGCTATTTCAAATTTACACTTCCAAATATTTAATATTTTTGAAATTAGTTTTTGATTCATATCATTATCCTCTACCACAAGAATGGAAAGCTTTGACAACTGTTCTGGTGAAAGAATATTTTCTGTATGAATGTCTATTGGGAGTTCCCGGTTTTTGGTTTCAGATTTTTGGAAAGGGATTTCTACAATGAAAGTAGACCCTTGGTCAGGTTCACTTTCTACCCGGATATTCCCCCCCTGCATTTCTGTTATTTCTTTGACAATAGTCAGCCCTAAACCCGTCCCTCCAAAGCGGCGGGTAGTAGCTAAATCCGCTTGTTTAAAATTCTCAAAAATAATATCTATTTTTTCCTTAGGTATTCCTATTCCGGTATCGTGAACTGAAAACTGGATATCGTAAGAATGAGGATGATCTTTTAACAATTTTGCCCGAACACCAATAGTTCCCCGTTGGGTAAATTTACTGGCGTTGCCCATCAGGTTTGTAAGGATTTGGTTTAATCTGGTTGGATCTCCAATAAGCATAAATTCTATACGTTCATCAAAATCCATGACTACGCTTATAGGTTTTTCCCGAAGCCTAAACTGAAAAGCCCGCTGCAAACTCTGAATTAATTGTTGTAAATTAAATATCTTATTCTCAAATGTCAACTCCCCGGCTTCTATTTTAGACAAGTCCAAAATATTATCTATCAAACCCAAAAGGCTATCTGCCGAAAACCTCAGAGCATCG
>JAHDCK010000341.1 GCA_020629915.1 Saprospiraceae bacterium | reverse complement strand
GGCACAACGCTTGGTTAAAAATTCGTCGGTTAATTATTAAAGTTCAATTAGTTTGTTCCCGCATTGTGCATTCTACACCCACAAAAAACTTGACATCCAACTCATCCCTAAGCCGGTTCGATCCAGGTATTATAAACTGCCATCATACCATAATATAATACAGTAATACCTGAGATCATATTCCAGATAGAATTTTTAACCGGGTAGTAAATTATAATTATAATATTTGATAAAATAAACAAAACCGAAACAATGAGGTTGGGAATTTGAAATTTCGTCCGGCGACTGGGGTACACAAATTTTATAGGTACAAAGTGGATGACACAAAAGAAAATAATCAATATAAAATTAATAATTGGAGAAAAGGAAGCGACAAAAAACATATAAAAAGCCACCATATTCCACATCACCGGAAATCCTACGAAATACATATCTTCTGAAACCATTCCATCCTTACCATAATAAATAGCAGAAGTCAACAGAATAAAAGCCGCTCCAAGAAGGTTGAGTTCAGATGGTAATAGCCCCGCTTCATATATAAAATAAGCCGGAATAATAGCGTAGGTCGCAAAGTCAATCACATAATCAATCGTCTTGCCATCCATATTGGGTAGCACCTCCTTCACCTTAAACAACCGGGCAAAGGCTCCGTCCACGCCGTCGATGATCAGGGCAACAAAAAGCCAAAGCATACACTCTCGCCAGTTGTGATGCGCTACGGCCACGATAGCCAGCAGCGCAGGAATCAGCCCGGAGGCTGTAAAAAGATGTACGCTCCAGGCGGCTG
Source organism: Saprospiraceae bacterium (assembly GCA_020629915.1). Classification (GTDB taxonomy): domain Bacteria; phylum Bacteroidota; class Bacteroidia; order Chitinophagales; family Saprospiraceae; genus JAHDCK01. Next base: position 4,459 of record JAHDCK010000341.1, on the reverse strand, counting down.
CTTTTTGAGCAAAGGAATAATTTGTATTAGCCATAGCTTTGTTTTTCGGTTTAAAACTATAAAAATTATTTCTCTATCTTGCAAAAATGGACTTGACATTCAAATCTGAAAAAGGAATATTTAATTTTCGTACTTGTGGTATCGTTATGCTAGAAGGAAAAGTTTTATTAGAACATTACCGAAAAAAAGACTTTTGGGTCTTGCCCGGTGGAAGAGTTTCCTTTGGAGAAACAAGCGGGACGGCGGTTATTCGGGAAATGGAGGAAGAATTAAATATGAAAGTTTCCGGTGCGTCATTGGCTTATTTGATAGAAAATTATTTCAGATACGATGGTTATATATATCACGAAATAGCGCATCTGTATTATTTTAATGAAATTTTAAATATTTCTAATTTCCCTGTAAATGATATTGTAATAAAAGGGGCAGATTATTCCGATCAGGTTTTTTACTGGAAGGATATTTCTGAACTACACACCATAGATTTAAAACCCGCCATTTTAAAAAATAAACTGCCTGGATTTATATCCGGAAATTTTGAGCATATAATTTGCAATTATATTTAAATTTATTATATAAAATGAATTTAAAACAAATACTCCCCGTCTTCGGATTGTTTGGTTTGCTGGGACTCGTCGGGTTATACCTTTATATAACAGGAGCCGAAAATGTCTTCTGGCCGGGCTTCTTTTCCATGATGTTTTTTTACACACTCATTTTTGGAATTGGAACGTATGCCGCCACTCGCCGCAAATCCAATTCTATAACAGACGTTATCCTGGCCGGACGATCCATTCCTTTATTTGTAGCCGTTTTTACCATGAGTGCAACCTGGGTCGGCGGCGGTTACATCAACGGAACGGCAGAATACACCTACGGCGACGGATTACTTTGGGCACAGGCTCCCTGGGGATATGCCATCAGTTTGATTTTGGGGGGATTGTTTTTTGCCCGTAAAATGCGCCGCTACGAATTTAAAACCATGCTCGATCCTCTCGAACAACGCTACGGCAAAAAAATGGCAGCTCTTTTATTTCTCCCGGCTCTGTCCGGTGAATTATTTTGGACAGCAGCAATTCTCACTGCCCTCGGTACTACCTTCGGTACGGTTCTCGGCATCGATTTCACAACCGCTATTATTTTATCGGCAGTCATCGCATTGGCCTACACCGCACTCGGCGGATTGTGGGCGGTTGCTCTCACAGATATTTTACAAATGATATTAATTTTAATAGGACTCGGCTTGGTCATTCCCTTTGCACTACAATCTGTCGGAGGCTGGGACACCGTCTGGGCAAAATATGTGGAAGCCAAAGGCGGAGCTGCACAGTTTTGGCCCACTCGTGAAGCACTCGGCCATTATTATTGGAACTGGTGGGATTTTGCTTTACTCCTCATGTTGGGTGGAATCCCCTGGCAGGTCTATTTTCAAAGAGTGCTTTCCGCAAAAAATGAAAATACCGCTATGTGGTTGTCCATCATTGCCGGATTCATTTGTATCCTTGCGGCCATCCCAGCGGTGATGATTGGCGTCATAGGTACAGGCGTGGAGTCCTGGGAGCGCTTCGGAGCGACTGCACCGGAGCAAAACGCCCTCATTCTACCTTGGGTGGTGCGTTACCTCACACCCTCTTTTATAGCGACGATTGGCTTGGGTGCAGTCGCTGCTGCCGTTATGTCCTCGGTGGATTCCTCTGTTTTATCCGCTTCCTCAATGGCCACCTGGAATGTTTTTCGACCACTTGTAAAACCCGATATTTCAGCCGAACAACTAACAAAAGTCCTCAAGCGATTTATTTGGATTATCGGAACCCTTGCTTTGATTTTAGCCTTACAAATAGAAAGCGTGAGTGCTTTGTGGTTTTTGTGTAGTGATTTTGTGTATTGCTTGTTATTTCCTCCGTTGGTTTTGGCTTTATTTGATAAAAAAGCAAATACCTATGGCGCACTAGCCGGATTTATGGTAGCTTTTATATTGCGGTTTGGAGGAGGCGATCCGACTTTAGGCATCCCCGTGATTTTACCTTACCCGATGATAGAGGATGGGGTGGTTTTATTTCCCTTTAGAACGACGGCAATGCTCTCTGGTTTGATTACTTCCTTTATTGTAGCCAGGCTGACGCAAAAGCAATGCCCTCCCGTTGCTTTGATCAAGCCTTGAAATTAAACCTAAATTAAACAGGGTGTATTTTTTTAAAATGTTATGGAAATGTTAAAACTTTGCCTAGCTTTGTATGAATTTCTAAACACATTAATTCAACACACTATGAAATCGATTAATTTTTTCCTCGGATTATTTTGTTTTGCCTGTCTTTTGGTAAGCTGCGGTGGTAGCAGTTCTACAGAGGGAGACTCAGCACTAGACAAAATGAAAAACGCAACAGAAAATGTAGTAGATGCCACTAAAGACGCAGCTAATACTGCTGTGGATGCTACTAAAGAAATGGCAGATTCCGTAGCTAGCAAAACGGGTAAAGCTGTAGATGCAACTACTGAAGCAGCTAGTAATGCTGCTGAGGCAACTAAAGATGCTGCTAAAAATGCAGTAGATGCTACTAAAGAAGCCGCAACGGATGCGAAAGACGCTGTTAAAAAAGCTGTGAATGATTAAAAATTAATCATTCAATAGTTTTAAAACTCAACAATGCAGGTTGTCCATTCCGGACAACCTGCTTTTTTTTATCCTTTCATGAACCATTATGGAAAAAAGATTTTAAAAAAAAATTTAAAAAAGTCCCGATTTGAAAATTTTGGCATAATCCGTGCATAACAAGTAGTGACCACAATGATGGTTGCCGACGGAAAGATAATCAAACAAAGAAATCACCCACACATCATCGAACACATCTTTACTTTTCATTTTAAATAAGTGAAAAATTTAAGGGCATCTTTCCATACTTCCCAGTCGGTATGATATCCGTACAAAAACAATTTGATCAGCAAACAACTATACCAACCTTTCTTTTTGGAGGGAATGGGATAGTTATACATTGCCCATGTTAAAACACTATAGGACCAAAAAGAAAACTACTTGTAAAGCGTAGTTTCCTCTTTTAAAGAAAAGAGGGTCCCAAAAATAGGGCAATGTAAATTAGGGGGTGAGTGGATGTCTGTTTTCTGAAAAGAAGCAGGCATCCATCTCTTTTATTTTGTTAAACTCTTGGACTGATTTTTTAAAAAAAATAAAGTCTGGTTAAAAAGAAATTCCTATGAGAAAAATCTTTTTACTTTTAGTTTTGGTAACCATGTCCTATCAGGTGAGTCTGGCTCAGCAGGATGCTATGTTTACCAAATACATGTTCAATAGTCTTGTGTATAACCCGGCTTATGCAGGGAGTAAGGAGCACATGGCTATTGGTTTACTGCACCGCACACAGTGGTGGGGCATTGAAGGTGCTCCCCAAACACAATCTGCAACCATTCATACACCACTACCCGGTAAAAGGGTGGGGATGGGGCTTAGCCTTGTCAATGATATGATTGGTCCGACACATACCATGACTGCCAACCTGAGTTATGCTTATCGGATTCCGGTTGGTCCCGGAAAATTATCTATTGGATTGCAAGGAGGAATTATGAACTGGAGAGCGGACTGGGCAGAGCTTGGTCTGGCGGACAGAGCTGATGAAGCTTTTGCAGATGATCCAAATTTATGGTTACCCAACTTTGGTACTGGATTATATTATTATACTCCGGGGTTTTATGTTGGTGGAGGGGTTCCTCACCTAATCGACTGGGATTTGAGAGAAAAACTCGGTATTACAACACAAAAATATGCAAGACTTTATCGTCATTACTATGCTACGGTAGGAGGGGCAATCCGGTTAAATGATGCAATGGTTTTCAAACCATCTGCTCTACTAAAAGGAGTTGGTTTATTTACGCCTTATGAGTATGGAACAAATGGAAGTACACAAACCTATCGAGTGGGTGCGCCGCTTGAGTTTGATGTTGATCTCTCTATGTTCTTTCATAAAACATTATGGATAGGAGCCTCTTTCCGGTCTTCCGTTGAAGCTTTTACGAATCAGAATGATCCGGATGGAAGGAGTTCATTTGATTCTGCCGATATATGGGCTGCCTGGTATTTGAGAAATGGACTCAGAATAGGAGGTGCTTTTGATTATACACTAACCAAACTTCAGGAGCCGGCACAAGGTTCATTTGAAGTATTTCTTGGATATGAATTCAACTACGAAGCCAAGAAAATCGTAACACCAAGATATTTTTAATCCGAAGCGGTTAAAATTTTTGCAGGGCGGGTTGTCCTGCAACACGCAACTTATTTTAAAAGATTAAGAGTTTGCAGGACGCCTATTGAGCACTATGTTAATAGTGGGGGGAATCAATCTGCGGACGCAAGCTCTTTTTTTTGAGGTCACCTTTCGCTGGAAGCTATTTTAAACTAAGTAACCGGCCACAATAATCCTTAAAATACTTTGAACGATTTTTTAATTTC
>JAHDCK010000340.1 GCA_020629915.1 Saprospiraceae bacterium | reverse complement strand
CTCTTCGTTCGAAATGACAACTTTTTATTTTTGTTTTTCAAAAGTTCGGCGGTTAATTTCTAAAAACCAATTAGTTTGTTGCCAGGTCTTGCTCTTAGCATAGCAGGCACGAGCTATCCGCCCTGCATAGAAAAAACATCCAGGACAAAACTATAAACCAATCTCATTTGTTCTTAAAGAAAAAAAATCATGGGTTTATTCGACAAAATATTCGGAGGAGAAAACAACAACGATCTTCAACTCAATTGGAAAAATCTGACAGATGCCAGTCAGCTCGATGAGATAATCAAAGATTCTCATGAGCGTCCGGTCGCCATTTTTAAGCACAGCACCCGATGCTCTATCAGTTCGATGGCCAAGCAACGCCTGGAGCGCAACTGGGATATCGAAGGTAATACGCTTGATGTTTACTACCTCGATTTGTTGACTTACCGTCCCGTTTCTAATCAAATTGCCAGGGATTTTGGAGTAGAGCATGCCTCACCACAACTCATTTTAATCAAGGATGGGAAAGCCGTTTTTGATACTTCTCACAATGCCATTTCCGTGGAAGGATTGAAAAGTGCATTATAGAATTTTATCTTGATTCTTGCACTTGCACTTGATCTTGAAAAAACTTCCTATTTTAAAAAAAATGAAGTAATCTTGTGGTAAATTTTAAGGCGAAATGACGAGAACATTTACCTTGCCCTATCCGTTTTTTTTATTTTTAAAATATTAAAAAACATTTATTATGATGGATCAACTCGTGGCAGAATATCCTGCCCAACTGCGCGAAGCAATGGACATTGGCAGAAATGCCATAATTAGAAAATCAGAAAATCCTATACATAAAATATTAGTGTGTGGGATGGGCGGTTCCGGCATCGGCGGAACGATTGCTTCTGAATTTGTAGCGAACGAATGCCCGGTTCCTATATTGACTTGTAAAGGATATAAAATTCCTAAATACGTAGATAAAAATACCTTAGTAGTTGTGTCTTCCTATTCCGGCAATACCGAGGAAACCTACGAGGCTTTCGAGCAAGCGCTGACCACCGGGGCGAAGATCATTTGTGTAGCTTCCGGTGGAAAAATCATCGCCAAAGCCAAAGAGGAAGGATTGGATCATATTGAGGTTCCTGCGGGTTCGCCTTCACCTCGTGCTTGTTTGGGTTATTCCTATGTACAGCAATTATGGATTTTGCACAAGAGTGGTTTCATTGGGGATACGGCCTTGAAGCAAGTAGAATCTTCTATTGCCTTAATTGAAAAGGAATCAGAAGATATTAAAGAAAAAGCCAAGCGTATTGCGCCTTTACTCGTAGGAAAAATTCCAATCATATACAGTACAGATCGTATGGAAGGAATTGCAATACGTTTTCGTCAGCAAGTAAATGAAAATGCTAAAATGCTTTGCTGGCATCACGTCGTGCCGGAGATGAATCACAACGAACTCGTCGGTTGGGTAGGGGATTACTCCCAGGTAGCCGTGGTTTATTTTAGAAATAAAGATGACTACAATCGCAACCAGGTGCGCATTGATATTAATCAGGAAATTATACGAAATTCTACCTCAGCTATCATTGACATCTGGTCCAAAGGAGACAACCTGATCGAACGCGCCAATTATTTCATTCACTTAGGCGACTGGATTTCTGTCTATATGGCGGAGGAGCGTCAGGTGGATTCTATTGAGGTGAATGTAATTACGCATTTAAAAAATGAACTGGCGAAAGTATAGTGCAACAAACTTATTGAACTTAAATAATTAACCGCCGAGAAAAGAATGTGCTTATGGTCTGGCATTGTCGCTCGAGTTTTCGTCAGGCGAGACACCTGACGGGGCGGAATACGCCTTGTCAGGTGTCTCGCCTGACAAGAAACACCGGGCTAAGATGACAACATAAACATCATAATATTTTCGTCGGTTATTTTTTTAAAACCAATAAGTTTGTTGTACTTATAAAAAAATGAAAAAAATAGAATCCAGGACAGACATTGATTTTTTAATATCAGAATTTTATAAATCTGCTCTGAAAGATGATAAAATAAGTTATATTTTTACAGAAATTTCAAAAATTAACTTAGAAACCCATCTCCCTGTTATCGGAGATTTTTGGGAAAGCGTTTTGTTTCACAAAGCCATTTATAAAAGGAACCCCATTTTAAAACATATACAATTAAACCAAAAAGAAACCCTGACTTCAGCCCACTTCAATCGGTGGCTGGAACTTTGGGAACAAACCATTCGTTTACACTTCACAGGCCAAAAAGCCGAAGACGCCATCAAAAGAGCCAAGCTGATGAGTATTTTAATGCAAACTAAAATCCGGCAAAGCCAGCAGGATGGGTTTATACAATAAAGAGAATGAAGCAAAAAGTCACCTTCCGCGATTTGGGTAAAATATCCTACGCCGATGCCTGGGATTTTCAGAAAGAGCGATTGAAGGAAGTCGTGGATCACAAACTGAGCATCCGGGATTTGCCCGAAGCTGAACGTCCGCCCCGCAAACATTACCTTCTCCTCTGCGAGCACCATCCGGTTTTTACGCTCGGCAAAAGCGGGGATCACCAGCATCTACTCCTCAATCAAAAAGGCCTGGAAGAAAAAGGCATCGAATTTTTTAAAATCAATCGGGGTGGGGACATTACTTATCATGGCCCCGGACAGGTGGTCGGGTATCCCATTTTTGACCTGGACGGATTTTTTACGGATGTGCACAAATACGTTCGTTACCTTGAGGAAGCGGCGATAAAAGTTTTGGCGGATTACGATATTCACGGAGAGCGGCTGGACGGCAGCACCGGAGTTTGGCTAGATGTTGGGACGGTAAGAGCCAGGAAGATTTGCGCCATCGGAGTCCACCTCAGTCGTTGGGTAACGATGCACGGGTTCGCTTTTAATGTCAATACCAATTTAGAACATTTTAATTATATTGTTCCATGCGGCATTTCCGACAAGGGCGTGACTTCGATGGAAAAGGAGCTGGGCAGGACAATTCAAATAGAAGATATTAAAGCTGCCTTTAAAAAATATTACGCTGAATTGTTTGGGTTTGATTATGTAATCTAGAATTTTAAAATATGAAAAAAGATATTCCGCAGAAAAAAGTAGAAAATGTAGCCATCTGCATTGTACCCAGGGGAGAAGAAGTTTTGGAAGGAGAACCAGAGCTATGGGATGTCTATATTTTGAATTTAAAAGAAGAAGCCATTCAGGGGGTGATGGTGACTACGCAAGGTTATGGCCAACTCAATGGACAGGATATAAAAACCTCAACGCTGCGTCATTTTTTTACGGATATTCCAGGGCAAACCGCTAAGCTTATCGAACCTATTCAGACAAAAGTCTTTGATTTGACCAATCAATATTGGGTTTCCTTTAAGTATAATGATTTTTTATACGATAAAAAGTATATTTTTGTACGGGGCAGCATTGATCCCAGCCTCTTTACCCAAATTCCCCTTCTGGATAAAATGGGTGTGATGATAAAATAACTTTTGCGCATGAAAAAAACCGGGATGCTTTTAGTGTATCTTCTTATGGGTCTTTTCTTAAAGGCGCAGTTGAATTCTGATTGCCTGACCTTTGCCCCGAATCCCGGCCCCATGCGCACGATGGCAGACTGGGAAGAAATTGAAGCCCTGCTCCTTACCTGGGCACCTTCCGGAATTTATAATAACGAACTCGCACAAATTACCGCTTACGCTCAGGAGGAATGTGAGGTCTGGATCGTTTGTGAGGATTCTACCGAAGTAAAAACCCGCTTGTTGAATCACCCGGATATTGATAATTTAGATAGAATTTATTTTTATATAAAACCGTATAATTCTGTTTGGGTCAGAGATTTTGGCCCGGTGACAACCTACAAGAATAAAGTGGGCGAACGGGTGCTGGTCGATTGGACGTACAACCGAACTTCCCGCAAAAAAGATGATACACTGTCGCATTTCTTTTGCACAGATTTAAATTATGAGGTTCATACGCTTTCCAGACCGCCACTGGATCTGGTTCATACCGGAGGCAATTTTTTGACGGATGGAATAAATACTTCTTTTTCATCTAATTTATTAGTATATGAAAATGCACCAGGTAATGGTATTATTCCGGGTTCACATGATGAGGAGGAGATTAGAAGTATATTAAATAGTTATATGGGAATTGGCCGTACAATTATCCTGGATAGTTTGTGGTATGACAAAATCAATCATCTGGATATGCAGATGATGTTGTTGGATGAAGAGACCCTGCTCGTTGGTCAATATCCTCCGGGTGTGGCGGATCACGATAGAATTGAAAATAATATAAAATTTATAAAAGAAAATTATTTATCTGCTTTCGGTTCCCCTTACCGAATTGTCCGAATACCCATGCCTCCGGATCAGTCCGGAGCCTTTCCTCCTGAAGGTGATTTTAGAACCTATACGAATTTGTTATTTTTAAATAATAAAATTTTATTACCAAGATATAACAGCGAAGAAGAATACGAAGCAGCCAAAGCAATTATTCAGGCTGAAGCTCCCGGTTATGAAATCCTTCCGGTAGCTTGTTCTAATTTAGTTCGTTCTTTTGGGGCTATTCACTGTGTAACAAAGGGAATAGGCGTAGAGGCCCCACTGCATATTGTTCATCAGCGGATAAGGGATCAATATTGTCTGGATATTCAAAATGTCTATCCCATTGAAGCAAAAATTTATCACCAGAGTGGTATCGAATCTGCTACTGTTTATTACAAAAGAAAAACAGAATCGGAGTTTGAGCCTTTGGAAATGGAATCCTTTGATGGGGAAACTTATGTGGCAAATATCCCCGGAGCGGATGTAGGCGAAACCATTGAGTATTACCTCGTGGCTCAGGCTAATTCAGGTAAAACAATGCACCGCCCTTACCCGGCTCCTGAAGGTTTTTATGAATTTAAAATCCTTCCCTCTTTTGATGGAAATGGCAATTGTGCTAAATTCAAAGCTGGAGCTTATCCCAATCCAACCCAGGAAAATATCTTTCTCAATTTCATTGCCGATGTAGATCAAACCCTCCATATTTCCTTGTACGATGTCTACGGTCAAATGCTTGGGGAAATACCCGATTTTCAGATTCTTTCCGGCAACAGCACCCACGAACTTCCCCTCGGAATTGGTGATTCAGGAACTTATTTTCTACATTTGCGTTCCAATACCATCAAATTGACGATAAAAATCGTGGTGGTTTTATAACAGTGCTACGGTAATTTTTTTATTTGAAATTATTTAAATAAAATAATTATTAATTATAAATTTTTCATTATTAAAAAC
>JAHDCK010000339.1:2904-5291 GCA_020629915.1 Saprospiraceae bacterium | reverse complement strand
TATTATCAAATACTTTTTATTTATTGTTGCCGGAGTCCCTCCTAAGATCCTATGCCAACCATATCCTCTGTTAAATTTTTTCCCTTTGTTAAAATAAAAATAGTCCATTATTTTTAGGCCAAGATTTCCCTTGCGTTGCTTATAGGTTGTCCCAACCTCGTATTTTCCATAATTTTTTAGCAAATAGGTATTTCTAAACCCAGCAGTCAACCCTAATAGCAGGCTGATTGTAAAAAACCAAAAAAACTTAGACTTAATTATCCTCTTCACTACTTATTGATTTTTGCAAGCTGTCCTGCTTCAATTAATCCTCCTGCTATTTCCCCATAACTCCCAACTATTATAAAGTGTTGCATATCAATAATTTTTCCAGTTTTGGGGTATTCAACATAACGAAAATCTAAATCAGGATCTGCATACTGAATATTTATATCATCTGGTTGAGGAAATTCGTGGTGAGGTCATCATCAATGAGTAAAATACAATTCAGTTTATGCTTCATGCTTATTTTAGGTCTTTAGAAATCGTAAAATAAAAATCACTCCCTGCGCCTTCAATGCATTCTACCCAAATATCTTCACCATGCAAATCCACGATTTTTTTACAATGCGCTAATCCTATGCCAGATCCTTCAAAACGGTGCTTGGGGTGTAACCTCTGAAAAATTAAGAATATTTTTTCTTTAAATTTTTATTTAAGAAAGTAACAATTTAATATATGATTCATTTGCCTTTTTGCGGCTAAGTTTTTCGTATTTGTATCCATAATTTAAAACCTGAGTTCGTATAAGATAGGCATTTAAAAATAAGTAAATAATGATCCAAATCATCTAATAAAATGACGAAGGTAATTTCTTTATAGTCAGTTTAAGACCAACTTGAGTACAGATATTTTATTACAATCATTTTTAATATAAAATCATATAAAATGAATTATCCATTATATCAAAAAGCACCTAAAGCAGAAGTCCTGCCCTACAAAATCCAGCAGGCCATTATTGGTTTGGAAAACCACCAGGACGATGTTATCATCCTGAGGTACCTCAACCAGTTATTTAAGAGAGTTCCAACTGAGGCTGCTTATTTTTTTCACGCAGTTCCCTCCCTGGAAAATTACCCGGCATTGTTTTACAAAGACACCAAGGCACTGGGAAGTATGGAAAAACTGCGGGAAGAAATAACCAGACAATTAAAAGAAGCCGTATCCACTCACCTCCCAAATGCTGAAAATACATATACGGAATTTGAATTGTTAGAAGGAAATCCTTTATCTGTTCTGCTGGATTTTGCAGAGGAAGAAGATGCCGATTTGGTTGTCATCGGCCAGCAGGGTCAGAAAAAAAGACATGGGATTTTATCCCGTCATTTGTCCCGCTTATCCAAGTCCAATGTCCTAATCGTTCCGGATCAGACAGCGGCTCGTTTTAAGAAAATTCTCGTACCGATTGATTTTTCTGCCAACTCTGGCAAAGCATTACAAGCTGCTGTTGGACTCATGATGCAGGTGCCGGAAATCAAAAGCCTGGAATGTCTCCACGTATGGGCAGTGCCGGAAGTGAATTACTTTGAAATCGGTGAAGAGTTTGAACAAAATATGATTGATCAAATCCAGGAAGCCTTTGATTTATTTATTGAAGATTTTATACCGGAGCAAAAACACCTGGCCAATCTCCATATCATCCGTCAGGATGTCTGGAATGTTTCGGAAATCATCGAGGGTTTTGCCTATTCCAATCTGTGTGATTTAGTGGTCATCGGAGCGAAGGGACATTCTAAGGTAGAACGCATGATGTACGGAAGTATTACCGAAGATTTTTTGAGTTCCAATCAGACTTTTCCGGTATTGATAGTGAAGCCATAATTCCAAAATGATATAGATCATCTAAGCGAATGAGGAGGATCAGTATTTCCTTTTTCAAAGGGACATAAATTGTAGTTGTAATACAAAATAATAAATCACAATTTTATAAAAACTAAAAAATAAGAATATTATGAAACAGAATGTAAGTTTAACTGAAGCAGTAGTAAGATATTACGTAATGATGGGTGTCGTCCTTCTTGGAGGCTTTACCGGGATGTGGTGGATTTCACTTTTTGGATTGCCCATTTTTTTGACGGCTATCCTGGGGATGTGTCCCCTCAAGTATATGTTGCCGGAGAAAAAAGCAACCAATGAAAAAAACATTACGAAAATTATTCCGGTGGCGGGTATGGCTCAAATCGGAAAAAGAGCATAGCTGTTTATGATGTAGTCAGGGCGGCAATGGGTTTAAGTAAAAAATGAATGATAAAATAATTTATACAAAGGTATAAAATTTATAAACCGTATGGGGTTTTTGCCGCCCTGCATTTTTTCTTTCTTTTATAAATAGAACAAGTCTAGTTCTA
>JAHDCK010000339.1:0-2894 GCA_020629915.1 Saprospiraceae bacterium | reverse complement strand
GGCGGTAATTCATGGGGTTTTTGCCGCCCTGTTTTTTTAGAAAAACAAACCCTGTAACAAAACAAAACAACAAAACAAAAATATCCATGAAAAATATATTAGTACCAACGGATTTTTCCGACTGTGCTGCCAATGCCCTGCATGTGGCTGTACTGTTAGCAAGAAAAACAGGGGCAAAAGTACACGTCTATAACCGGATGCCTTTGCCTTATAATTGGGAGCGACTGACCCGCCTGGATCAGGCCAAAGATCGGGAAGCTCTCCAGCAAATTCAGAATACTAAAATTTTATTGAAGACACTGACGGGTAATCCCGACTATAAAGATGTTTCATTCCATACCGCTTACTCCGGAGGCTATTTGATTGAGGCGATTCGGAACTACGTAGATACCCGTGATATTGATTTAATTATAATGGGTTCTCACGGGGTAAGTGGTCTGGATGAACAAATCATCGGTTCTAATACGCAGAAAGTAGTGCGGCAGGTCAATTGCCCTGTAATGGTCATCAAGGAACCCGTAAATCACATAGATTTTAAAAATATAGTTTTTGCTTCCAATTTTGACAACGAGGATATTCAGCCTTTTACAAAGTTTACGACCATTGCCCGGTTGTTTGATGCGACGATTCACCTAGTCGCTGTGAAACCAACAGCGATTTTTCATGAGCCGGATGTATTGTACATGAATGCAATGGAGGAGTACGCAGAAATTGCTAAACCATTGATATGTAAATCTCATATTCACGCTGACTTTTGGGTAGAATCCGGCATCCGGAATTTTGCCAATGAGGTACAAGCGGATATGATTGCCATTTCTAATAAAAATAAACATCCCCTGAGAAGAATTTTCCAGGGGAGTAAGGTGGAAGCACTGGTCAATCATTCCAACTTACCGGTGTTGAGTATTGACTATAAATAATTTTTTTATAAAAATAACAACTATGAATACTAAGATAATTACCCTCACCGGCCTTGGCAATGTCGGCAGCACTATTTTAAATATTCTTGTTCATAATATAAAAGAGAAAACCATAATTAATGTACTTGATCCTTCCTTTGAAGTGGAAGGAAGTTTTCTCGATTTAGCTCAGGCGGCGATGTTAAATGATCAAATCGAGCTGATATGGAATGATGAATCCCTTATCCATCGTTCGGATTACATCTTTCACACGGCTGGTGCTTCGGTTCCGCAAGGAAAATCCCGGAGTGCTGTTGCGACCCGCTCCATCGAAATGGTCCATGAAATTTTTCAACCGTTTCGGGGCAAAAAGCAACCTCTGATCATCGTTATTTCCAATCCGGTGGAAATTGTGGCCTATCACATTTGGAAAGCAACTGGCTTGCCGTCTGAGCGTATTATTAGCACGGGAACATTATTGGATAGTATTCGATTAAAATATTATTTATCTCAATATTTCAGGGTGCCTTCCGGTTCTGTAGAAACGCTTGTCCTGGGCGAACACGGGGAAGCAATGGTGCCTGTGTTGACACAGACGCATTTTTCTAAAGAAAACATAAAAGATAAAAATATTCGATTGAATTTGTTGTTTGATGCATTTATGGCGACTCGTCAGGCGGCTCAAAAAATCAAAGCCACTCAGGGAGCCACGATGTATGGCGTAGCTGGATGTGCTTATAAAATATATGAACAATTAAATAGCGAGGAGGAAGTTACTTTGCCCCTGACAGTCATGCTCAGCGAAGACAATGCCGAATTGCTCGGATGTCGCCCAATTTATTTTGGATTGCCTTGTAAAATCGGGAAAGGTAAAATTGAGCAGCAAACCCTTGCAGGATATTCGTTGACAGAGTGGAACAGTTTGAAAAATGCTGCACAGGTCATTCAGAATAGAACCTATAATGAATATGAATTTTTGAAGGCGGGATAAACGGAATAGATGTTTTTGTTTTGTATATAGTTTAAAAAATGGCTTCCTGGTTAATTCGGGGAGCCTTTTTTATATAATAAAATATTAGTTTTAAATTCAAGCTCTATTAGTCTGGCAAAAAAAGTGCTGGTTGTAGTCAAGTCGCAACTTGACTGCGAAATGTATTCAGGTCGCGGCTAACCGCCACGACCTGAATTATTTTATTCCAACTTTCAGTTCAAAAAAATCTACCCCACAATCATCTTCTCCAAAATATCCCCGGTGAAATAAGCAACAAAAGCCGCCAGCAATCCCAGCAACAAAGTTTCCAAAATACTTCGAAGAAAAGAAGTTTCATTGACATAGGCTTTCAAGTAACCGATGAAGATAAAAGCCAGAGCAGTAAAAAAACAGGTGAGTAAAAAAAGATCGGAATTAATTTTTATAAAATAATCGTATAAATAAATACTTAATGGGATTAATCCAATTAAAATAAAAGAAATATAAGTAGCGATGCCTTCAGACAAAGGACTTTCGTTACTATCCATCATTTCCAGTTCGTCCTTCATCATCTCCTCCACCCAAACTTCCCGGTTACTCGTGATAACCTCGACAATTTTTTCCAGCAGTTCTCCTTCAAATCCCTTGGCCTTGTAAATAACCCGAATCTCTTCTTCTTCCAATTTGGGAACAGTATCAATTTCGTGATATTCTTGTTTTTTATGTTTGTCGTAATTGTCTTTTCGGGTTTTGGCAGAGAGATATGCCCCGATGGACATAGAAAAACCATCTGCCAGCAGATTGGCAAATCCGAGGATTAGGATCACATTTGAACCTAACTCTGCGCCGACGGCTCCGGCTACTACGGCAAAAGTTGTTACGCATCCGTCAATGCCGCCATAGACAAAGGCACCCAGAAAGTGCTGGTAGCGATGTAGTATATTATTTTTGTTCTGAACAGTCATTCTTGTTTTTTATATTTAAAAAAAGTGCCTGCCTCCTTACAGGCAAGCACTTTATACATG
>JAHDCK010000338.1 GCA_020629915.1 Saprospiraceae bacterium | reverse complement strand
GAATATGAAAAATAAAATTGCTGATTACTCTGTTGAGGAAATTATTTTTGAGGGAAAATATACCACCGTTTCCAGAGCGATTCACATAGATAATCGGGAAAAGGTTGTTTTAAAAACCCTGCAAAGTGATTACCCGGAACCAGCCGAAGTCGCACAGCTCAAGAGGGAGTATGAGATGTTGTCCGGGTTGAACATTCCTGGCGTTTACAAGGCTTTAAAATTGATTAATTATAATAACAAACCTGTTATTATTATAGAAGATTTTGGCGCACGTTCTCTGGCAGATGTAATAAAAAAGCATCCGTTTTCTGTAGAAGATTTTCTTCAAATGGCCATTTCAGTTTCCGGTGCTCTTGCCGAAATTCACGCCGTTAATATTATACATAAAGATATAAATTCTAACAATATATTAATTAACGAACAAACCAAAGAGGTCAAAATTGCCGACTTTGGTATTTCCACACAGCTCTCCACAGAAAGAGCATCGCTTGCCCATCTCAATAAAATGGAGGGCACCCTTCCTTACATGTCGCCAGAGCAAACTGGTAGAATGAATCGCTCCGTGGATTACCGCACAGATTTGTATTCATTAGGCATCACGTTCTATGAAGCATTGACCGGCCAGCGTCCCTTTGAATCTAATGACCCAATGGAAATAGTTCATTTTCATTTGGCAGGGAAAATGGAATCACCTCATTATATCAATCCGGAAATCCCACATATTTTATCTGAAATTATATTAAAATTGACAGCTAAAATGGCGGAGGAACGATATCAAAGTGCTTTAGGACTTCGGCACGATCTGGAAAAATGCCTCGCTACTTTAACTCCTGACGGAAGCATTCCTGATTTTGAAATTGGTCAACAGGATTCCAGTCATCGGTTTCAAATTCCCGAAAATCTATATGGCCGAAAAGAGGAGATCGGAAATTTGATGAAGGCTTTTGCTCAGGTAGAATCTGGCGGGAATGCCCTTTTTTTAATCAATGGCCCTGCGGGAATTGGTAAAACGGCTCTGGTTAATGAAATCCACAAACCCATCGTGGCCAAAAACGGATATTTTATCTCCGGCAAATTCGATCAGTTTAAAACCGATATGCCTTTTTATGCTTTTACCGAAGCGTTTTCCAATTTAGTAAAATATCTGGCTGGAGAACCTGCTGAAAAAATTGAAAAGTTAAGGAAAGACATATATCATTCTTTGGGTGCTAATGTTACTTTACTCATCGAGCAGGTACCAGGATTTAATTCCATCCTTGAAAAGAAAGAAAAACTAGCAGTCCTAAATTCTTCCGAAGCCCAAAATCGCTTTTTTTATACTATAATTAATTTTATACAAATTTTTGCGAGAGAAGAGCATCCGCTAACCATTTTTATTGATGATTTGCAATGGAGCGATGATGCTTCCCTTCGGCTGATTAAAGAATTAGCGCTCAAGGAAATACCGCATCTAATGATCATTGGGGCTTTCCGGGGCAATGAGGTCGGAGAAGGTCATCCCATGAAGATTACAGTAGAGGAAATTAAAAATAAAAAAGAGATATACGAAGTAAATCTAACGCCTCTGCTTGAAACAGATGTTAACCATTTGATAGCGGATACCCTTGATGCCAACTTGGAGGATACCGCAGAATTGACTTCTGTATTATATAAGAATACTGCCGGTAACCCTTTTTACATTACAGAGTTACTAAAAAGTGTTCATCAAAAAGGAATGATTGTCTACGATTCTTCCAGCCGGAGTTGGGGATGGAATATGGAGAAGATAAGAGCCTTGAAAGTTTCCGGGAATGTCGTTGAGTTTATGATGGATAGATTGAAAGAATTGACGCCCGAATGCCAGGATATCCTTCAATACGCTTCAAGCCTGGGGGATCATTTTCAGTTGAAAACCCTTTCGATGATTACAGGGCAGCCGCCAGAGGAGATTGCAAGGTTGCTGCTGCCGGCCATTGATGAAGAAATTATTTTCCCCTTGAATAACACGTATATGCTGGTAGGCGGAGGCGAGGATTTTGGTACGGCGTATCAATTTGTCCACGACCGGATTCAGCAATCGGCTTACCTGTTGGCAGAGGAGGAGGAAAGAAAAAAACGCCATCTTCATATAGGTAGAATTTTAATGCAAAATTATACCGAAGCCGAGAAAAATGAAAACCTGATTGAACTGGTACAGCACCTCAATAATGGCCGCCAATTTATCGAGGCCTCCAATGAACTTCAGGAATTAGCTACTTTAAATCTACGAGCCGGTCAAAAAGCAGAATTGGCAGTGGCTTATCAGGCGGCTTTTAACTATTTTAAAACAGGCCAGGATTTATTGCCGGAAAATTGTTGGGAGGAAAACTATACCCAGGCTTTTGAAATGCATCTGGGTTTGGCAAAAAATGCTTACCTGACGCATAATTTTGAATTAGCTGAAAAAACAAGCGGAGATATTTTACCCAAAACCAATTCCAAACTGGATAAAATACGCATCATTTTTATGCGGGTTCGCCAAAATGTTATCATAGGCAAAATGGAGGAAGCTATCGATTTGGGATTAGAGGGATTGGCCTTACTGGGTTTTGAAATTCCCAAAAATCCGGACGATGCTACCATAGGAGGAACCCTTCAGGAGTTGCATCAATTGTATTCCACCCGAACGACAGATTCTATCCTAAACGGGCCCGTCCTGGAAAATCCGGAATTACAGGAAGCAGCCAGCCTAATGATCGAACTGGGGCTTTCTGCTTATGTTTTAGGTAATGCGAATTTATATACATTGAATTCTCTTGAGGTCTTCCGCCTGACCCTCAACGAAGGGATTTGCAAGGAATCCTCAAGTGCCTGTATCACTATGGGCGCATTATTAGGG
Organism: Saprospiraceae bacterium; assembly: GCA_020629915.1. GTDB lineage: Bacteria > Bacteroidota > Bacteroidia > Chitinophagales > Saprospiraceae > JAHDCK01. Next base: position 2,439 of record JAHDCK010000338.1, on the reverse strand, counting down.
AATCTTTTTGGGGATATGAAATCTGCAAATGACCTTGGATTACTTGCTTTGGATATTATTGAAAAAATTGACAGTGTCGCTTACCGTTGTCGTGCTATCGCTACCTATGGCATTGTAACGGGGCATTACAATATGCACTGGAATCAGTTTGAGGATTTTTATAAAAAAGGAATAAAGGCAGGTTATGTTGCAGGAGATCAATTCATGTTGGCCTGGTGTGCGAAGTATTGTGCAGGTTGGGAACCCAGTAGCAATCTGGTTGATATTATAAGTAATCAAAGAAAATATTTAAAAATTATTGTTGGAACAGGATATCAGGACGCCATAGATTCTGCAATGCTGAATTTACAGGTCAATAAGAAATTAAGTGGGGAGGCTTCGGATTTGGAATCTTTGTCGGATGAAGAATTTAATGAGGAGGCAGCTTTGGGAAGTATGGCAGCTCGGAAGTTTTATTCCGGTATTGGATTTTATCATGTTAGAAAAGCAGAACTATATCTGGCGAACGATAATTATGAAAAGAGCTGGGAAAGTATTCAACAGGCCGACCCTCTGGCACCCGCCATGTTTAGTTTAATTTACCTGACTTATCACGCCCATGTTGCCTTTTTTGCCTGTTCCGGGTTACTGGCCTATGGGGAGGAAGTTCCGGTAGAAGCATTGAAAGAAAGAATGAGCGGAGAACTGGCAAAAATGAAAAAATGGGCAGCACACAACCCGGAGAATTTTTTGCATTGGCAGTTGCTGATGGAAGCAGAAATGGCAGCTCATGAAAACCAATTTAAAGAAGCGGCCAGTCTTTACGAAGAAGCTATTCAGACCGCAAGAAAAAACAAGTGGCTTTACAACGAGGGGTTTGCTTGTGAACTGGCTGCTAAATTCTATCATAGAAATGAATTAAGGACTTCTGCTTCTGCTTATTTTAAAGAAGCCCTTTATTTGTATAAAAGACGAGGCGCATTCGGAAAAATCAATTCGCTTGAAACCCGTTTTCCGGATATGATCAGATTTGCAACTGAAATGCTTTCAGAGGAAAACAGCACTTTGCGGTCCGGTAGTCTCAGTGGTTCCTTGTCTTCCGGTCGTACCAGGACTTCCACTACAGTTCGGACGGGGTCTTTTAAAAACCTGGACGTTCAAACACTGGTTAAATCTTCCCAGGCTATTTCTGAGGAAATTGAATTTGGGGCCTTATTAGAAAAAATGATGCGGATAACGATGATGAATGCAGGGGCAGAGAAAGGCATATTATTACTGAAAGAAAATGATGCTCTGGTCATTCAGGCCATGGGATCGGGTGAGGAAATAAAAACACTGACAAATATTTCCGCAGAAGAATCTACCCTGCTTCCACAATCTATTGTCAATTCAGTCGCAAGACTCCTGCAACCTGTCGTACTGGATAATGCTGCCAGGGAGGGTTCCTTTGTGAATGATGATTATATAAAAGATAATCAGGCAAAATCCGTTTTGTGTAGTCCTATTTTATTATTAAATGAATTGTATGGAATTATATATTTAGAGAATAATTTATCTGCCGGAGCTTTTACCGTGGAGCGACTGCAGGTTCTGGAATTGCTTTCGGCTCAGATGGCTATTTCTATCAATAATTCTAAAGTATATGAAAATCTGGAACATATCGTAGCAGAAAGAACTCAACAGCTGGAAGATTTAAATCATACGAAAGATCGAATTTTTGCAATTTTAGGACATGACCTCCGAAAACCGGCTATTGCTTTTAGGGGGATAGCTAAAAAGGTAAATTATTTATTAAAGAAAAAAGATTATGAAACCATTAATCAAATTGGAGAAGGCATTGAAAAAAATGCTTTTGCCTTGAATAAACTGGTGGATAATTTGCTTAACTGGGCATTAACCCAAAAAAATACCTTACCCTATAATCCCGAATACGTGCCGATGACTGAGGCCGTAGAGGAAGTCAATTCCCTGTTTTATCAAATTGCCCAAAACAAAAAAATTACTCTTGAAATGGAGGTAGGTGGTGATATCCGGGCATGGGCAGATAAAAATGCCCTGATGACCGTCATCCGAAATTTGGTGGATAATGCTCTGAAATACACAGATGAAAATGGAGTGGTTCGGGTTTCTGTGCAGAAAAAGGATCAGGAAGTTGTAATTCGGGTGAAAGATTCAGGAACGGGGATCGCAGAGGAAAAAATCCCGGTTTTGTTTGAATTGATAAAGGATAAAAGTGAAAAAGGGACAGCTGGAGAAAAAGGAACCGGATTGGGATTGCATCTGGTTCACGAATTGGTCAGGTTGAATAAAGGAGACATTCGTGTGGATAGTCAACTAGGGGAGGGAAGTACCTTTACGGTAATTTTGCCCGATAAAGGTTAAATACACTGTGTAAAAAATAACTTAGCATTTAGACTGGCGTAGGTTTCATCCCGATGAGTTTATCGGGATTTGCAACCT
>JAHDCK010000337.1 GCA_020629915.1 Saprospiraceae bacterium | reverse complement strand
TCAGGGTGCATTGCCGGTGGAGTTGCTTTCCTTTACCGGTAAAACGGAAGGCCGGGTGAATGTCCTCGACTGGGCGACTGCTTCCGAAATCAACAACCGTCATTTCGAGGTAGAGCGTTCTGCCGACGGAGAGAGTTTTGAAACTATCGGCACCGTAGAGGGGCATGGAAATTCCAATGAGCAGCAGCAATATTCGTTCTCGGATACGCGCCCGCTTCCTTCCGCTTACTATCGCTTGAAGCAAGTGGATTTTGATGGAACCAGCGAATACTCCAAAACGATTTTCTTAGAACGAAATGCAGAAAATGATATAACAATTTATCCGAATCCTTTTGAGGATCACGTTTTCATCCAGACCGATGCAGCTGATGCCTCTGCCGATATTATTGAGATTTATAATATTCAAGGCATCCTGATGCAATCCATCGCTGTGGACCAAACAGCGAAGCAGCAGCGCATTGATTTGTCCGGGTACTCAGAAAGTATTTATATATTAAAATACGGCAACTATCAAACGAAGCTCATTAAAATTGAAGGGAAGTAGTGTTGCCCAGATATGCCGTATTTCCAAAATATGGCATATCTAACCCTGGCTACCCCAGTAAAATATTTCAAAGAAAATAATAAGTGGTTATTTAATAAGGAAAATTTCGTTTTCCCTCCCTCGTCGGCAAAGGCTGATGAGGGAGTTTTTTTTTATAAGATTTAATTAAAAATTCTAATAATTTAATTTGGTTTACGAAATCAAGTCAGTCCAAAAAGAAAGTTGCAAAAATCGCAAATCGCAAAAATCCGGTTGGCGCAAATCCATTTCTGATTACCTGCATTTCCTCTTTTATTTGTAGTAAATCTTTTACTATGAAAAACTTACAAATATTAATTATCTGCTGCCTGTTTGGTTTTTTGCTTTCCACTACAAGCTGCGAAAAAGAAATCACACATACAAAAATTGAAGGACGTATTTTGGAATATGGCTCCGGGCTACCTTTAGAAGGAGCAAAAGTTGTCCTTTCCAGAGCAAGCACCGGGAATCCTAACGGGCAATTGCACTACTCTGGGCAGGATACCCTAATTACAGGTAAAGATGGTTGCTACCATTTTGATTTTGAACATGACAATAATAGTACTCTATTTTTATTTGTATATAAAGAAAATTATTTTGACTATGAGAATGATTTTCTATCAAGCATAACTACCTATAGAGATCACTTCATCGACCCGCACGCCTACCTCCATCTCCATGTCAAAAATGTCAATCCCGTGGATGATGGGGATCGGATTAGATTAGGGGGAGGGGGAGATGTTTTTCATGGAATAAATATAGATAAAATTATAATTGAAAAACGTAGAGGTAACCGACAGAATGATCTTACATGGTATGTTGAAAAAAACTCACAAGGTAGTACCTTTCATCAGTCATTTTATCTCCTAGCCCACGACACCACCTACTACGAAATTTTCTATTAAAATAAAATTAATCTAATTACACTTTTGCAGGTGTAACTCAGCTCCTTTTTCCGAACCCAGATTTTTGGCTTTTTGAAATTCTAAACATGCTTTTTCTGTTTGCTGAAGAAACAAATAACTAATTCCGATATTGACAATGCCTTCTGTATAGTTGGGAGCTATCTCAACTGATTTTTGAAAATCAACAAGTGCTTTTTCGTGCTGATTTTGTTGACTGAAAACAACACCGCGGTTGTTGTAGGCTTCATGAAAATCCGGATTTAATTCTATGGCCTGATTGAAAGAGGCGATAGCTTCGTCCATTTTCTTAATGGAAGTCAAGAGATTTCCCCGGTTATTATACGCATGAAAATTATTGGGATTGAGTGCGATGGATTTATTAAAATCTTTTAGAATTTCCTCCGGACCAGCGATCCCTCTTGAGGCCATCCCCCGATTGTTGTAGGCAACAGAAGCGGTTTTATATTGATCGATGACTGTATTCCAAACGGTTAGTTCATTTTCCCATACCTTGCATTGCTGCATCGTTTTAAAACTATAAAAACCAGAAAACAGGATCAAGACCCCTAATCCCGCCATTTTATATTTAGTTTTTTCCCATAAAAAATTAAACATGGTAGCCAAAATAAAAAAGATCCCAAGAGACGGAACATAGCTATACCGATCTGCCATGATAGCATCCCCTACCGGGAGCAATTGTAATACCAAAAATATTGTTATAATAAAAAAGCCAAAACCAAAGAAGGTAACTTTGGTGTTTTTCAGGGAGTAAAATATTACTGCAACCATTGCTAGTGCACTTACAAAATATATATAAAAATGAACAGGAACAGAACCATTCTCCAAAATCGGATAAGGATAAAACGGGCTCAATCCGTAGGGTAAAATTAATTTTACTATATAATTAATAAATCCATAGCTTGCGAATAACATTCTATGAAAAAAGGTATAGGATTCATTACTGGCAATGGCATCCGAAGCTTCCTGAGCAAAAATAGCCAAGATTCCAAAAAGGAGAGAAATAATAAAGTAAGGAGCTTTTTCCATCAAAACAGAAATATTGTTCCATTTCCTGTTTTTATAAAAATCAGTCAGTACTAAAAGTACCGGAAGGCATACCGCCATCGCCTTTGACAATACCGACAATAAAAACAATCCCAGAGAAATCCACAAAAATTGCTTATACTTATCATCTAAATATTTTAAATAATAAAAATAAGATAACAAAAAGAAGAACGTATATAATAAATCCTTTAATTGTGCAATCCAGGCCACTGATTCTACATGAAGCGGATGAATGCCAAAAAGCAAAGTTACCACCAAAGCGACGATTGTTTTTGAGGTAAGTTTTTTAAATGTAAAATAAACCAGAACTGTATTCAATAGGTGCAGCAGAATGGCTACTACGTGATACCCTTTGGGATTTAACCCAAAAAGCTGATGTTCTGCAGCCAGCACAAAAATGGTAACAGGGTGGTAATTTCCCAGCACATATTCAGAAAAAATATCTTTTAAATTAAAATTTTGAACAATGGAGTTTGCCAAAAGATAAGGTGTATCATCCCATACAAAACCATTCTGGATGGCCGGCGTGTAAGCCAAAAAAGTCAAACCGAGAATTCCCGCCAGCATCCAAATGGCATTTTTTTCTATAAAAGAATTTTCTAATCCAACAGGTTTGCTTTTTCTGGTTTGCTTTTTTTTATTCTTCATGGTTTTGATATTCTGGCGTTTCAAAGCTAAAATAAATATTAGGAGAAACAAAAAAAGCGTGACTGAAAAATCAATCACGCTTTTATCTCATATTAAACTGTCAAATCTACTTAAATGGATCTGAAAACTTTTCCTGACTAACAAAAGTATCATCCGTCAGAGTATTGAGGAAAGCAACGAGTGCTTTTTTCTCCACGGCATCCAAATTTAGCCGGACCGGTTCTCCTGTCTGTTCTCTTAGGTTCCAGGAAAGATTTGGATGATTTTTAATCCCGGAATTATAATGTTCAATAACCTCTTCCAGTGTATTGAATCGGCCATCGTGCATATACGGTGGAGTTTGTACGATATTTCTAAGGGAAGGAACAAGGAAATGTCCTTTATCTATCTCCTCCCCTGTTATCCCAAACATTCCATTATCTGCATAATTTTCATCCAGTCCGATATTTGCTGTAGGGAAATTTTGATAATATGCAAAAATCATATTTCTATGACAGTCTCCACATTTTGCTTTTCCAAAGAAGACATCATGTCCCAATTTCTCTTCCTCAGAAAAATTAGAAAAATTAGTTTCTTCCCCAATATCATATTTAGAATTCATGGATACGACAGAACGCAAAAACTGAGAAAGGGCTTTTCGGATTTTGGTTTCTGTAATTTCAGGGGTTCCGAAGGCTTTTTCAAAAAGCTCCGGGTAATATTCTGCTGCCTCCAATTTCCTCACCAAAAATTCCATGTTTTCCAATCCCATTTCTACGTGATTACTGACGGGCATAAGCACCTGCTCTTCCAGTTGATTAACAGAGTTATCCCAAAAATACGTATTTTTAAAACGCGCATTCAAGATGGTCATAGAATTGCGATGTGTTTCCTCCCCTCTAAATCCGATACTTTTTGCCCGGCTATCTGCAAAGCCCGCTGTTTGTTTATGGCAGGAACCACAGGAGACATTATTCGTTACAGATAATTTTGTATCATAAAATAAAACTCGGCCTAATGTCGCTCCGGCATCTGTCATTTGATTATCATGAGGCGTGTTATCCAAATTGGAAAAACCTGTCGGAATAATCCCAATGTCATAACTGAAAGGATCATCCGGCAAAGTAGGCAACAAATCTGTGGCCTTATCCTCACCCGGATTTTCGCAGGCGACAAGAGAAAGCATTATAATAAAAAAACAAAGAGATGATAATTTCGTATTTTTCATATTCTTAGAATTTTTAAAATTTAAATGAAAAGAAAACCGAAACGGGCAAAGTTCCGTCAACAATAGTCGTATTTGTAATAATTTCATCTGAAAATTCAGAAAACTGATTAAATTCTTCTGTGAAGGTTTGCTTCTGGAACAAGACATCTATTCCTGTTTCCGTGGAGACAAAAACCCGATCTGTAATATTAAACTGGAAGCCCAAAACGGGGCCTAAGCCGAAGGCCTCTATTTTATCCTTTATTGTAACGGTACTGTTAAAATTATTGGTTGTTTCATTCAAATAATAATCATATTTAAAATCCATCCCTGCATTTAACTGCCAACGTTTTCCAACCGGAAATTGCCGCTCAAATCCCAGCCGTCCAGCTATATTAGACTGGAAAATATCAGAAGTTATTCCCGAAATGGTTTGTTCACCCCGGCTGTATTGTATACCAAATCCGGTTCTTAATGCCCATCTTGTATCTCCATATAATTTATAGGTCAATTGATAAGGCGCACCAATTACAGGCCCGTTTCCAAAATTTAATAAAGTTGTAATAAATGTCGTTGCGTTGACACCAATTTCATGGTGAACAGCAGCTTTTGGCTTTGCTTCTTCCTGCGCCATTAAAGAGAAACCACTCAAAAAACACAGGAATAGCAGGATATACTTTCTCATTTTACTAATTTTATTAAAGTTAAACAATTTTATCTCAAAAATCTACTTATTTGTTTTATAAAATATACACATTATAACTATGTGTAATATGAATAAAAAAGGGTATAGCCTGAATTTACAAACTATACCCCATTACGGTATTTTATTAAAAAGGGTTGCCTCTTTGTACAACAAACTTATTGAGATTAAAAAAATAACCGCCGAACTTTTAACCAAGCGTTGTGCCCTGTAGCCGTCAGGTTTTCCTTGACATTCATCGTC
>JAHDCK010000336.1 GCA_020629915.1 Saprospiraceae bacterium | reverse complement strand
ATTAAGGCGTTGATTTTTGCTACTTTTCATCAAGGAAAAGTAGAAATATATAAAAATAATATTCATAAATTTAACAAATAACAACTGAAAATTTCTGTTTGCTCATTATATTCCAATCTAAGTATTTTATATTGCAATATATGACTATGTCACTGGAAAGATCGACCTAATAAAATTTAGATAAAACAGGGAGTGCAATCCGTTGAAAACAATGTCAATGACAGTGCCTTTAAGAACAAAAAACTGTTTGAGCAGAATAGATGCTATGAATAGATTTTGATGGTAAAAAAATCAGACCTCTGCATTATACCAACGTTTGCTCCTCAAATACCACCAGGAAAAAGCCCAAATCCCAATCCAGTAAATAATCTCCGTCCCCCAAGCCATTTCCAAACCACCTTCGATAACTTCAACCGCCAAATATATACTCCCAATATATATTACTACCCAAAATGCCTGAATTTTTAATCCAAGGAAAGTAGCTCCCGTTCCAACCAAACCATTAAAGTAAACCGATGCCACAGAGAAAAAAGCAAGGATGATCATCAGAACGTAAAGCGTAGGAATCGCTCCGTAAACCAGCGACATATCATCCGTTCCTATCGCCAGAATATACTCCGGGATCAAAACAGAGGGAAGGATAATTACCAGCATTAGGATAAAAGACAACCAGGCCGTTTTTTTAATAATCGGAATAACCGCTATTCGTTTGCCCTGCCCGATAAAATTGCTCACAATCGTATGAATCCCCGAACAAAGACCCCAGGCCGGAATAGAAAAACACAGGTAAACCATTCTAATAAGATTAGTAATCGCCAGTTCCCGCTCACCCAGGTTTTCTACAATACTAAAAAATACGAAAGCCGATCCTAACCCGACGATGGCCTGCGCAACCACCGGCGTGGATAATCGAAATTGTTGTTTTATAATATCGAAATCGATCTTCGGCCACTTATCCAACCGGAAAATCCGAATTTCCTTATCAAAAAACATATAAATTACAAATACGATAAAAGCAACTATTTCTGCAATTGTACTTGCCAGCCCCGCCCCGGCGATGCCCATTTCAGGCAATCCAAAATCTCCGAAAATCAATCCGTAATTCAAGACAATATTAATAGCTCCAAGGATGATGGTATCTATTATAATAAAAGTCGTGCGGGCAATTCCGGTGTAGAGGGCGATAATCGCTACACCCAAATAACTAAAAAATACCCCGTAGGCCCGATAATCGAGATATTCCAAACTTTTTTCATATATTAATTCTGAATCAACAAAAAGAGCGAAAAAATAAGGGCAACCGAATTTCATAAACAGAAACATCACCACAGCCAGTGCCAATTCAAAGAAAAGCATGGAATAAAAAATCTTACTCACTTCCTCCGGTTTGTCCTCACCTGTCCGACGTGCGATCATGAGTTGCCCGCCCTTGGAAAAGCCAAACCCAATCGCCGCAATGATCAGGTAAAACACGCCGACAAAACCAATCGCCCCCAACTCCACCTCTCCTACCCTTCCCAGCAGGATTCCATCCGTCAGTACGATCACATTTTGTGCTGCACTACCCAGCATAATCGGGGTAGAAATAGCCAAAATTTGTTTGTATGTCGTCGATAATTTCATAAAAATTCCCGAAAAGGAGGTGCAAATTACGTGTTTTTTGTCAAGGAAGGTACTCTTGCAAACCATTGACAAATACAAGCGGTTGGGTTTTTGAAAATTTTCTTCAAATATTTTAAATTTGCGGTTTCCTTTGACAACCCTTAAAAGTTTTTATCATGGATATAAAAATATCTAATGTATCAAAATCCTACGGCGTACAAAAAGCGGTGGATAATATCTCTTTTGAGGTAAAAACAGGTGAAATCCTGGGATTTCTGGGGCCTAACGGCGCAGGTAAAACAACGACCATGAAAATGATCACCAGCTATCTGCCCGTAGAGGAAGGCGATATTACCATCGGCGGAAAGTCCATCCGCACCGAAGCCGGCTCCCTCAAAAAACACATCGGCTACCTACCCGAACACAATCCGCTGTATCGGGAAATGCCTATCATGGAATATTTGTCTTTCTGTGCGGCTTTGCAGGGATTATCCGGGAGTCATATCCCGGATCGGGTTCGCGAAATGATTCGCGTGACTGGTTTGAATAAGGAAAAACACAAAAAAATCAATGAATTGTCTAAGGGATACCGGCAGCGGGTCGGGCTGGCTCAGGCCATGATCCACGATCCCGAAATCCTTATCCTCGACGAACCAACGACCGGACTCGACCCCAATCAAATTGTTGAAATCCGGGAATTGATAAAAAATATTGGTCGTTCTAAAACAGTTATCCTTAGTACGCACATCCTCCCGGAAGTGGAGGCGACTTGTGATCGCATTTTGATTATTAACAATGGTACAATTGTAGCGGATGGCGCACCCGCTTCCCTTCGCAAACAAGCCCAGGGACAGCAGGTCATCAATTGCCGTATAGAAGAAGGAGAACCCTACGAAATTCTGGAGGCCCTGCAAGAGGTTCCGGAGATTGCGATGGCGGATTTGTCGGATGTAGCTTTGAATCGTTTCGAGGTACAAAGCCATAAGGAAGTTACTGCTAACAAAGCGATTTTCAATTTATGTGTGAAAAATAAATGGACATTAACGGAAATGACTCCGATGGAAACCAAACTGGAAGATATCTTCCGCGACTTGACGATTAATTGAGAGTTTGTCAGTGTAGAGTGTAGAGTGTAGAGTGAAAAATGTAGAATGAAGAGTTTAGAGTTTGAATTTTATAATTAAATTATTAAATCATTATATATGAATCCTGTTTGGATTATTGTAAAACGTGAGCTGGGTTCTTTTTTTAATTCCCTGATTGGTTATATTTTGATTGGGGCATTTTTGGCAGCCGTTGGTTTTTTTACCTGGATATATGGATTTGGGAATGATGTGTTTAGTCTGGGGCAAGCCTTCATGACCCCTTTTACTTATTTTTCCTATTTTATATTAGTCATTTTTATACCTGCATTGACCATGCGCCTCATTGCGGAGGAACGAAAGGAAGGAACTATTGAATTACTACTGACCAAAGCCGTTACCAATCGCCAACTGGTCACCGGGAAATTTTTGGCCTGCTGGATCATGATTGGGATTGCCTTGCTTTTTACATTACCTTATTATATATCTGTTAGCTTACTTGGAGATTTGGATCACGGCGTAACCTGGTGCGGATATATTGCATTAATGCTAATGAGTGCTGCCTATATTGGTATTGGTATTTATATGAGTAGTATAACGGACAATCAAATCGTTGCTTTCCTACTGACTTTCTTAGTCGGCTTGTTTTTGATGGTCGTTTTGTTTTTTGCGAGTATGTCCCAAAGTGGGTTTTTAGCAGATTCGCTTTATTACTTTAGTTTTTATTATCACTTTGAACCCATGACGAGAGGGGTGATTGATCTGGCGAGTGTTTTATATTTTGGATTTTATGCTGTGGTCGGTATTTTACTGGCGGAATGGAATATTTCAAAACGATAAATTTTATATTATAATAAAAATGAACAGAATAATTAACATATTACTCATAGCAGGAATTATTATATTTGGAATTTTACTCCTGGGGCAATTCCCCTTTCGTTTTGATATGACAGAAACTAAGGAGTACACCCTGAGTAATGCTACGACGGATATCCTTGAAAATCTGGAAGAACCCGTTACCATTAAAGCCTATTTTACTGAGGGACTTGACCCAAATTTTAAGAGAGGACGAAAAGCCTTTCAGGATAAATTACTGGAATACGCTGCTGCTTCAAATGGAAATGTCGTATATGAATTTATCAACCCCAATGAATCTACAGAACGCGAACAGGAAGCTGCCCAGGCCGGTATTCGCCCGCTACAAATTCAATCCAGAGACCGTAGTGACTTCAAAGTGCAACGCGCTTACATGGGCGCACTCCTCGAAATGGGCGACCGCAAGGAAGTCATTCCCTTCGTACAGCCGGGCGCAGCAATGGAGCATTCTCTTTCTACCAATATAAAAAAATTATCTGTGATTAATAAGCCCGCTATCGGATTGGTACAGGGACACGGCGAACCGGGCCTTGGAGAATTGATGCAGGTCTATCAGGAATTGTCTGTTTTATATAATGTAGAAAATGTTACGCTGGACCAACCCATTGATTCTAAATACAAAACCATTGCCATTGTAGCACCAAAAGATTCTTTCCCTCCACAGCACTTCGTCCACTTGGCTCAATTCCTTCAGGGCGGTGGGCGGATGTTTATCGCTATCAATCGAGTGACCGGAAATCTTCAGGAACTTCAGGGCATCCCAATCAACACCGGGCTGGAAACCTGGCTGGCCAACAAGGGGATGATAGTGGAGGGAAATTTTGTGGTGGATGCCAAGTGCGGTTCGATTTCTGTGCGGCAGCAGCAAGGTATTTTCCAGTTTAATACACCAGTACAATTTCCCTATTTACCCATCCTCAATGAATTTTCGGATATTCCAATTGCCAAGGGGCTGGAAGGTATTGCTCTTCAATTTGCCAGTTCCCTTAAATCTGCAGACCTGCCAGGCATGACATTTACGCCGTTTGCTTTCACCTCTAACCAATCCGGCGTACAACCACTTCCGGTAACTTTTGATATTCAAAAAAACTGGGGACCAGCAGATTTCAACCGATCAAAAATTCCGGTAGCGGCTATTCTCGAAGGAAAATTTGGGGGCGATATGGCGAGTAAAATGGTGGTAGTTGGAGATGGTGATTTTCCTATCAGCGGACCGCAAGGACAGCAACGACAAATTTCAGAAAACAACGTCGCCCTCATGGTGAACAGCATTGACTGGCTTTCGGATGACACGGGATTGATCGAACTTAGAACCCGAACAGTCAATTACCGCCCAATAAAAGAGCTGGAGGAAGGTACTAAAAATTTGTACCGCTACGCAAATTTTTTAATCCCAATATTGCTTTTAGTCTTATATGCATTTATTCGTTTTACCAGAAACAGAAATAAGCGAATGAGCAGAATGCAGGAAGATTATTCTTAATGCAAAGCACAAGTAAGTAACTGGACATAATAATGTTAAATTTAATTTGAAATGAGTTTTTGATTTATTCAAGGCAAAAAATGTAGGCGACGCAGGGCGTCGGCGAGGCTTTTTAACGAAGAAGAAATTAAAAAATCGTTCAAAGTATTTTAAGGATTATTGTGGCCGGTTACTTAGTCAATTTAACCGTACTAATAGAATGTGGATATTGCCAGGCATTCTAGTAAAGGTTTTCGTCAGGCGAGACGCCTGACGAGGCGAATCGGCCTT
>JAHDCK010000335.1 GCA_020629915.1 Saprospiraceae bacterium | reverse complement strand
GCACTCAAAAATGACCCTCGATTAAAACAAAAATAGCCTATAATATTTTAAAAAATATAAACTCAAACAGTTTCTAGGGAATAATTCAATACGAGAATATGCGAATACGAGAATTGCTTTAAATAAATAATTTATTTTCATATTTTACTTATTCCAACACTCATCCTTCCAGTGGATTGCCCTGCTTTACTGTTTCAGAAAACACCTTTTCCAGCTTTGCAGGCATAGCATACAAATCCCCCAAACCATTAATGGTAAAATAGCGATTTTGAATTTCACTTTTGGTAAAATTCATATTTAAAATTCTATCCAATTCAAAAGGTTCAATCGTCATAGCATCCGTGTAAATGTGATTGGATTCTCCGAAGGAAGAAATGATGCCTGCGCCATAAATTTTCAGGCCATTTTGCTGCATCAAGCCAAATTCAATTGTAAACCAGTAAAAGCGTTCGAGTTGGGTGATGAGGGTTGGGTGCTTGCTGAATGCCACGCCGAGCCTTCCGATTTGCTGAACGAAATTGGCGTAATCTTCATCCATAAAAAACGGGATATGTCCAAAAATATCGTGAAACATATCCGGCTCTTCCAAATAATCCAGTTGGCTTTTTTGGCGGAGCCAGGTGGAAGAACAAAACCGCTTGCGGGATAACAACTCGAAAAAATCTCCTACGGGAATCAACCCCGGAACGACCTCAATCGTCCAGCCGGTTTTGGCTTTAAGGACTTCATCCAGTTCTCTGAAATCCGGCACTTTATCGCCGTGTAAAACGTCTTTCATTTCTTCTAAACATTCCAGGTAGCGCGGTGTCGCTTTGTCCTGAAGATTTTCTGCCTGCCTGTCAAACAAGATTTTCCACACTTCGAAATCTTCTGAAGTGTACCGATCATGATGCTGTCTCATTTTTTATATATTTTATAAAATAAAAAACCCGGCTTCTCTAAAGAAACCGGGTTGCCAAATATTTTAAACGTACTTATACGACTATCCCTGTTCCTTCTGAGGAATTTTATAAGAATAGTAATAATAAGTACAAGAAGTAATCATAAAAATAATTTTAGGCAAGATAGGTTTTTGATTTTAAAAGATCAAGTTTTATTCAAAAGTAAATCCAAAGATTTCCCGGAGTTGCTTTTTTTCGCTTTCGGTTGTTCTGAGAATTCCATATCCTTCAGAACACTCTATAATATTTACATATTGATTTGTTTTATCTTTGTTTTTAATGAACCCTATAAGCCAATCATGGAAACTTGGATCGACCCTGTCCGAATCTATTTTAGCATTAAACTTGTAGGGAGCACCACTTTCTGTAAAAGAAATTTGCACATGATTCGGCAACCAGATTTCCTGAATATTTTCAGGAGAAAAGTCAGGACATAATTTAGTATAACTTTCGGTCATTAATACATAATTCTTATTCCCTTTTACAATAAACTCCCCATCTCCAATATCAAAATACTTTGCATCATCCAAGGCCATTAAATCACAATAGACACATTCCGAAGGAACCGTTTTAGCGAGCAATGTTTTATATTTTTCCCGGAGCAAGTCCACTAGTTCATTATCCGTCAGAGCCTGATGTTCCTGATAGAAACCAGCACTTCGCAACTTCAAAGCACACTCATAAAATTCATTTTTACTGCTACACCCAAGCAGAAGTACCAGCAAACAAATGGTAAAATATCTCATGTTATGTTTTTTGTTGTAAAGATAAAAAATTCAATCTGCTATTCTCGTATTGAATTATTCTTTAATAACTCCACAAAATCTGCTCTGTCATCATAAACAACATAAAGGCGTGCATGGTATTCGCCACGATTTCATTTTTAAAATCCTGCTTGATGTACACCTTGTATTGAATTCCCCTGGGCAGAAATTTTATCCGGGACATATCCGGCTGGAATATTCCTGCCAGCACATCATTTACAAAAACCAATATGTAATTATTGTAACTATTGTATTCTACATGATATTCCAAATCATCTATTTTTCCATATAAAATATCCACATGTGGCTTGCCTTCCGCTCCGGTATAATGCAAATGCCCGGCAGACTCCTCGTAACGATCAATTTTAAAATCCATGAGAAACCAGGGTTGACCCGGCGCATCCGTCGCATAATGAATATCAATATTTGATTTGACAACTAAATCTTCGGGAATGATGTTGTTTTTTATTTTCAAAACCATGACCGCATCATTGTCGACATAATATTTATACGAATTATCATAATATTCCATTGGTGGATTTTCCTGGGCCATCTCAAAACGATAAGCCCGGTATGCATTGACTTCATCCAATTCAAAATAGTGGTAGTAATTTCTGATGCGGTGATCTAATTCAAAGTATCGGGCATCTGCCAGAAATTCATCAAAGTCCTCAACGATGTTTTTGTTAATTTCAAAAAGAGCAGATTTCTTTTTCTTATCCAGACCATCTTCAAAAATGTATTTATAATATTTTAAAATTTCTTTCTTAGAAATTTCCTCTGCTTGATAAAAATTGTTCACTGGCTTTAAAACATCAAAATAATACGCTAATTTATTTCTGAATAATTTTTTATTCTTTTGAGAGTTAATATATATTTTTAAATACATTTTATACCTGGTCCTATCCGCTTTATCCTCATCTACCGTAATCTCATTTGTGATTTTTATAAAACCATCATACCATTTTTTTGGATATTTGTGAAATTGTGTTTCAAAGTGATTTTGGCCATATAGGATTTTTTGCTCCTGAGCGTGTTTTAGCTGAATCTTACCAAATTCCTTTTCCAGTCCGGCGATAATGATTTCCATTAATTCCTTTTCTTCATCGGCATTAAATGGATTGGGAAAAGAAATAGTATCCGGCACTTCTATTGTAAAATCTGTTATAATAAAATTTTTGGGAAGCTCTTGTGCTGCGAGCTTATTCAAGCCTATTATAATTAATATTATAAAATACTTAAAATAAGAAATACTGTAATTTTTTAATAATAAAATCATAAGAATAGAAAGCAATTTTAGAACAGATTATTTTATCTTTGACCAAACAAAATGAAAATGCACCCACAATTTAACATTCATTCTGATATTCGTCAAGCCAATACCCTTCCGGGAAATTTTTATAACAATGAATCCGTCTATCAGGCCAGTAAAGAAAAAATTTTCGCCCGCACCTGGCAGTACGCTGCAGATGCTTCAGATGTGGCTGAACCCATGGATACTTTCCCTTTCATTTTATTAAAAAATTATATAAATGAACCTTTGGTATTTACACGCGATAAGGAAGGCATCACTCGTTGCTTATCGAATGTCTGCACGCACCGGGGAAAAATCATCGTAGAAAAACCGGGCAAAGGACGGATGCTCACCTGTGGGTATCATGGTCGCTGTTTTCGACTGGATGGATCTTTTAAGAGTATGCCGGAATTTGAACAAGTTGCCGGATTTCCTTCGGAGCAGGATCATCTATCGAAAATTCCTATGGGTGAATTTTCTAATTTGTTATTTGTTTCTCCAGAGCCAAACGATTCTTTTGAAAACTATTTTCGCCCGATGATAGACAGAGTAGGTTGGTTGCCGCTCCACGAGTTAAAGTTTTCTGCGGAGCATTCCCGGGATTATTTTATTGACGCACACTGGGCTTTGTATTGCGACAATTACCTCGAAGGATTTCACATTCCATTTGTGCATCCGGCTCTGAACGATGCGCTTGATTTTGAAAAATACGAATACGAAATTTTTGATTATTGCAATCTCCAACTCGGCATTGCTGATGAAGGAACCGCCTACTTTGACATTCCCGAAGGCGCACCTTACTACGGACAAAAAGTATATGCGTATTATTTCTTTTTGTTTCCGAATATGATGTTCAACTTTTATCCGTGGGGCTTATCACTAAACGTTGTGCAGCCGCTGGCTGTCGATAAAACTAAAATTAGCTTTAGAACATATTTGTATAATAATTCTGCGACACCGGATATTCCCACCATCCATCAAACTGAAATGGAGGACGAAGCTGTAGTAGAAAGTGTACAAATTGGTTTACAGTCGAGGTATTACAAGCACGGCCGTTTTTCCCCGACGATGGAGCAAGGCGTTCATCATTTTCATTCTTTGATTAGCCAGTTTTTGAAGTAGAATATTTTTATAACAGGCTTGTTGAACTAAAATAAATAACCGACGAAAAAACGCCTTTCCCGTCAGGTGTCCCACCTGACGGTTACAAGGCACTTTACTTGATAAAAAAACAAAGCCATGCCAGAATGGGTAAAAATATGTTTGGTCATCCTTGGACTCATACTCGTAACCCTATGGGCAGCTAAAACTATCAAGAAAGAGGAGGCCGACAGAAGAGCTTACATAATGAAACATGGAAAACCTGCCACTGCTACCCTCATGAGCAAAAGAGACAATCACATCCACAAAGGAGGCTCATATTATTATTTTTATATAATGTATTCTAATAATAAGTCTACTACAAAAACAGACACCGTAGATTTTGGAATGGATATAAAAGTACTCTGGCCAGAGCATAAGATGGACTTTGATTTGATTTCAACAGAAATAAAAGTCGGTTCTAAAATATATGAAAAATATAACAAGGAGGACAAACTCCCGATTTTTTACCTTCCGGAAAAACCCAAAGAGGAAGTCATCGTTGCAGAATAAATTATAAAAATAAAAATTTAACAGACCGGGAACTAAATCCTTTTGCCTTTAGTTTTTATATCGTCCTTTACAAAGAAGGCATTTTAAAAAATGAAGAATACTATTTTACATATAAGTGAATCACTTATTCCAAATCAATTCCCCGATTTGGCCCCGGCACTCCCATGCCCGGATTGTGATACCCAATAACAGCTCTTCCAAAGGGAATGCAGCTGTCGGAAACAGTTGCAAATTCCTAACCCAAACATTTTATTTTTTTGCAACTATTTCCACTAATTTATACAAAGAAAAAGTGGTGCTGAAGAAAGTGTTACTTCGCAGACTGTTAATCTGAATTGAAAATTCAAACACTTTTTGTTTTCGCCCATTTTATTTTTAATGATACAATAATTTTCTTATTGGAATAATTTCATTGTTTCAGAAATTAGAGAAAAAGGTGATACTGATGTTTCGTGTTACTTCGTAGCTCACTTGGTAGAGCGTTAGATTTGGGTTCTAAAGGTTGCAGGTTCGATTCCTGCCGAAGGCTTATGCCTTACACACGATCAAATTTCGTTCACCTTTTTTATTAATACGAGAATACAATAAATTACTATATAAATTTTTGAGTAAAATTGAAAGTTGGAAAAAAATATTGAGGTCGTGGCGGCCAGCCGCGACCTCAA
>JAHDCK010000334.1 GCA_020629915.1 Saprospiraceae bacterium | reverse complement strand
GTATGGGATTGTTTTTATCTCCGCAGGAGCAACCACTTTTCTTCTTTTTATCACTTTTGGAACAAGTGGGTAAGGTTGGATTTCCGCAGAATCTTTTTTAGAATAAAATTTCGTGATAGTAAAATACTCCGCAGGCTTTTCTACATAACAAACCCCATAATAAGGATTCATCGAACTCAGGCAATTTTTATCAATCCGAATGGCCTTCCAATAATTTCCGGCTTCTCGTATTTCTACGCGCTCTTGCCGAATCAAATAATCCTCCGATTTTTGCCAGTCATCCGGTAGCTTGGGAACCCAAATCGTATCTGTTTTAAAATTATATAAAGTAGGAGAAATTTTAAGTAAACAACGAGCCTCATCCAAACTATCTGCCTGCTGCGAATTATAAATAGACACATAACACTTCCCCGGCTCAAAAGGACGATCAAATAACTCTGATTGACCATTGAGCATTCCGGCATTCCAAAGAAAAAAACATAACAGAAGCAATCGCACCATCCTTTTTTTTCTTTTGAGACGGTTTTTTGTTGAAATAGGTTGCAGCTGTTACTTTTTTCAAATATAGAGTCAAATTTATATCTCAATTATTGATACATTTACCCCAGTCCCGATTTTTAAAGTGGCATTGAATTTGTACCATATTGGGAAACCCATATTTTATTTTGCCTAAACACCCATGTTATGTACGCCACACGCACACAATTATTTGTGTTTTTACTACTTATGTGTAGTAAAGCTACTTTTGCGCAAGTAGAAATTCAATTTCTCGCGCCCCCAATAATGACCGTTTGTAATGAAACGACCTTTCGCGTTTCTGTCACCAACAATTCCAATAATTTATTAACTAATGTCATTTTTGATTTTGAATTTCCGGATGGAATAGAATATCAATACGGTTCTGCATTGAATGCAGAGGAGTTGGAAGTTCCTGTTGCGAATCTCCCTCGTTTAACAACGACGAATATCCAGCCCGGTGCTCCTTACTTTGTAGAATTGACCCTTATCCCGGATTGTTCTATGACTGAAGTTTTGCTGGATAAAAGTTCTTTTCAGGCATTTGTAAGGATGAATTATTATATGGACAATCAAACAAAATCGACTTCTGCTTTAAGTGACTACTTCGTTGTGGAAACGCCTATGCCAACCATAACAAAGATCAAAGACCTGAATATTTCCCATCAGGATAAAACGATGGAAAGACATATTACTATCGAAAATCAACACTCCGGTGTTTTGACCGAACTTATTGTAGAAGATAGCCACGATGATCAAATCCAAATGAGCAGCCAAATGGGAAGCATCACCGAAATGGATGCTGGTAAGTTTGCTACAATGCTGACAGGTTTTGATTTTAAGGAGATTGGGGATGGAGACGAATTTTTTGAAGAAGGAGAAATTATTACTTACATCCAAAAAATTTCTATTCCGGATTGTGAAAATGCTTCCCTGGTAGAATCCCGGATTCGTTTAATTTGGGGCTGCAATGCTGCTTGTATTACAGAAACAACGCGCAAATTAGAGACGGCTTCCATCTGCTTTGAAAAAGGACTACGGGTTTATTCCGGTATATCTCCCAATGGTGATGATAAAAATGATGTACTATATATAGAAGGTCTTGCTAATTTTCCACAAAATAAATTAACTATCTACAACAGAAACGGACGTATCATTTTCCAGCAAAGTCCTTATGATAATAATTGGAAAGGAACCTCCCGGGACGGTGACTTACCGGATGGTAGTTATTTTTATATGCTCGAACTCAATGACGGGTCCAATGATTTGCAAACCGGATACCTGCACATACAGCGTTAGTAAATTTTATCGATCAATTTCAAATCAGTTTCTGAAAACCGCAAGTATTTTTTATAAATTTGTCCTGTCATTTTGATAATATTAAAATTATAGAAATATGAAGGTTCAGGAATTAGAACACTTAACAGAGGCAGAACAGGCGCTTGTTTTCAAAGCTCCTGCCTTAGTGACGCTTTTGATCGCCGGAGCAGATGGCAATATTGATGAGGATGAAGAGAAATGGGCAGCTTCCGTGGTCAACTACCGACGCGTTACCGGAGAAGAAGATTTATTTACCTATTACGAAGCTGTGGAAGATGGCTTTGTGGAGCAATTCAAAGCAATGGTCGCAGATTATCCGCAGGGACAACAAGAGCGCATTCTGAAAATTACCGAAGAACTGGAAGGCTTAAATGCCATTTTACCTAAAATCGGGACGAATTATGCTTTATTGTTGGTAAAAAGCTGGAAAAGCCTTGCCAAACAAGTAGCGAAAGCCTCTGGAGGTATCCTCGGATTCGGCAGTATTTCCCAGCAGGAAAAACAGTTTATGGAACTGGATATGATAAAATTTGGGTAAGTTTAAATTAGAACTTAATTTCAATGCCTGTTTTTTCGTTAAAAAGAGAAAACAGGCATTTTTTGTATAACAGAATCTTTCTATAATGAAAAAATTATTTATAATAATAATTGCAATTTTACTGGGTTTCCAAATTCAGGCACAGGAAAACGAACAGGAACAAATAGACACCCTCCGCATTATCAAATGCAAAGCCGTCAGCCCAAAAGCCCGTGTCAATAATATCCATATTGATGAATCAGAGAGAATATGGACGGCTACTGAAGAAGGTCTTTTTAGAATGTCTTCCCCGGATTTTGGAACCCATTTTGGCCAAAAACCCAGTCAGTTTCACATTTTAAATTATAAAGGAGGAAATTTTAAACTGGATTTTAATAAAAAAGATATTGAAGAAGGATTGGGCATTTCTCTCGAAAGTATCACTGTGACCCATTATGACGAGGATGGAAATTTGTGGCTAGGAACCAGCGATAATGGATTTGTGCGCTTGCCCATGAGGGGAAGTCGCTCTTCCATTTTAAAACTCAACAGTTCTAATTCAAAATTAAATAGTAATACCATCAACGATATTTTTGTCGATAGGTACAAGCGGGTTTGGATAGCTACGGAGCGAGGGGTTTTGGTAGGAAGAAATGATAAATGGAAATTATATGAAAAAAATATGGCCTTTTATGGCGTCGCAGCTTATGGATATGACGTCTGGTTGGTCGCCGATGATATACTCTGGATGGTGGACGATAAAAATCGTTGGATACCCGGAGATATGAAACTCGATGTGGTCAAAAAAGGAAAAATAAATGATATGGCTTTCGACCGTCAGGGAAAACTCTGGATAGGAAGTGATATCCTCGTGCGTTACGATGTTATAACAGATAAAAAATTATATGTAAATACCAGTAAGCGTTTTCAGGCGAGGAAGATTAATTGCCTGGAGGCGGATAGGGAAGGAGCTGTTTATGTCGGAACAAATGCAAATGGTTTATATAAAATAGAAGGGGAATCTATTCTTCAGGTTCGCTTGTTATTAGAAAAAGGACTGAGTTGTAAAAGTGATAAAAATGATGCCCGATTAAGAGTAAAGGTAGAAGGGGGGACAGGACCTTATCAGTATTTATGGAGACCTTCTACACTGTCGGGAACGAATCCTAAAGACCTCGGCCCCGGAGAATATCAGGTGACAGTACGGGATATTGCCGATCGCTATCGGGTAGCAAAGATCGTCATTGCTAAATCTGAAATTGTAGCCGAAGCTGAGGCCGTTAGGGAAGAAAGTAAATACGGGGCAAAAGATGGCGCAGCCAAAGTAACCGGCTCCGGCGGAACGCGCCCCTACACCTACAAATGGGACAACGGAGAAGAACGGGTCACCGCTCAAAAACTCACCGGAGGGATGCACACGGTAACTATAACGGACCAGGCGGGGTGTACTACGACGGCACAGGTCGAGGTCTATCAAAAAACAGAAAAGCTAAAAGTCAGTCTGGAAATCGTCAAAGATTTGGAATGTGCTAATACGAATGAGGGCGAGCTCAAGGCCATCATTGAGGGTGGAAAACCGCCGTTTACTTACGACTGGAAAAATGTGCCGGGCTACAAAGGAGATAATCCTAAAGATCTGGGGAAAGGACAATACCGAGTCGTTGTAACCGATGCTGAAAATAATACTTCCTCTGCTTTGATTGGCCTGTTCCCGGCCTCACCTATGAAAGTGACCACCAGAGAATTGCGGGCGTCCAGTTCTTTTGGTATTGCAGACGGTGTGGCCGAGGTAAAAATTGTAGAAGGGAAAAATGCGCCATTCACATACCTCTGGGATAACGGTGAAACCGGAGCTAAAGCTCAAAAATTAAATTTTGGAAAACATTATGTGACGATTACAGATTCCAAAGGCTGTGATGTGGCAACGATGGTTAGTATCAATCTAAAACACGCTATTGACCTAAATAATAAAACGATGGCTGCCGGACAAACCATCCGAATTAACAACCTTTACTTCCAGGCGGATAGTACCAATTTTAAAACGGAATCTCAGGCTGTATTGAAAGAGGTCGCTCTCTTCCTGCAGGAAAATAATCGAATTACCATCGAGATTGGCGGACACACAAACGGCATTCCGGAACACGAATATTGTGATAATTTATCCACGGCTCGCGCCAAATCCGTCGCAAAATTTCTGGTAGCTCAAGGCATTCCTGAGCAACGCGTTTACTTCAAAGGCTACGGCAAGCGCAATCCCATAGCAACAAATTCAACCTCTGATGGCCGTAAGAAAAACCAGCGGGTGGAGATCAAGATTTTGAAAGTGGAAGGGGGGTAGAGGATTCCTCTTCTTCTTTTTTCTGTGGGAAAGTATAACCGATTCCAAGGCGCAAAGTTTGTTCCTGGAATAAATCAATACTTAAACCACCGGATTCCTGTTGTCTTGGTGTCAAGGCAGGATTATAAACGGTTTGGGTATCTATCCCTGCACTTCCGGCAAGCAGGCTGAGACTGATAGAGAAATATATCCCATTTTTTAAATCGTATTCCAAATCCGTAAAAACAGCAGGTGCGATCCCAATCTCCAAATGATCTGAGGGAAAGTCATACAATCGATGCGGGAACCCAACTTCTTCTTTGTCGTAGTAGAATTTTAGAGTGAACCCACATTGAAAATCAAGTTTATTAAAGAAAAGATTTTTCCAATGTTGACCAAATTCATATCTTAAAAATATTGAGGTTTGCTTGTAGGAACCGGCCTCTTTTGCCTGATTTCGGAATTTCCCTCCAATTTCAAACTGATGGAACAGTTCGTTTTGCCAGATATGCCTAAATGCCAGGCTTGGCCCATTATAAAAAATACCTTTGCCTTGATGATCGTAATCAACCGGGGTAGGATTTGAGCCACGCAATACATTATTATATATTTTAATACTGGATTCCTGAGCAGTTAAAACAGAGGTAAAAAAAGGAAATAGAAATATCAGTAATAGT
>JAHDCK010000333.1 GCA_020629915.1 Saprospiraceae bacterium | reverse complement strand
AGAGGAACTCATGGTGCGGCGCGATATTGAACTGGCGGCTTATTCAGATAGCAAAATTCATATACAAAATATTTCTTCAGAAGGTTCAGTAGAATTGATTCGGCAAGCCAAGCGAAAAAAAATCCGGGTGACGGCTTCTGTTGCTGTTTTGAATTTATTAAAAACGGATAAAGACATTATTGATTTTAATATAAATTTAAAAGTAAATCCACCTCTGCGAACAGAACAAGACCGGAAGGCATTGATCAAAGGATTGAAGGATGGAACGATTGACTGCATCACTTCTAATCACGTTCCGCAGGATGCTGAAGCTAAAAATTTGGAATTTTATTATTCCGAACCCGGAGCGATAATGCTGGAAACGGCTTTTGCTGCCTTGAATACTTCCCTTGACTTGCCCATTGAGTTGCTCGTCGAAAAAATGAGCATTCAACCCAGGAAAATTTTAAACTTGCCGGAAGTGACTATTGAAAAAAATGCAGAAGCAAATCTGGTGATTTTAGAACTGGAACAAACTTGGAAATGTAATCAGGATGCCATAATTTCAAAATCGAAAAACACTCCTTTTTTGGGAGAGATTTTTACCGGAAAAGTTATCGGCACTATAAAAGGTGATTTTTTATATAAAAATTAAAATTTTATAACTATGAATGACAATGACAATGCTTTTGATTATCAACCCATAGAAAATCCCAAAACCTCCATTATGCCCGTATCCATTCGGTACGGCTTGATCCTTGGATTAGTTGGAATTGCATTTTCTTTATTGAGTCATGTGCTGGGCATGACGGAAATAAGCGCAACTAATACGATGGTGAGCATAGTGAGTAGTTTAATTAGTTTTGGAATTACAATTGCCATAATCGTTATGGCCATTAAATTTTACCGCGACAACCAAAACCAGGGATTCCTGTCCATTGGTCAGGGATTGGGTATTGGTGCATTGATGGGGCTTGTTTCCGGGCTGATGACTGCTATTTATATGTATATATTTTTCACCTATATAGACTCCGGGATGATAGATGCCATTATTGCTCAAACGGAAGCGGATATGGAAGCCCA
The DNA here is from genome assembly GCA_020629915.1 of Saprospiraceae bacterium. GTDB lineage: Bacteria > Bacteroidota > Bacteroidia > Chitinophagales > Saprospiraceae > JAHDCK01. The sequence continues at coordinate 4,289 of JAHDCK010000333.1, read as the reverse complement.
GGGACAATCAGATGAAGATATTGAGAATGCAATGAGTGTGGTCTCTATGTTTATGACGCCCTTGTTTTTTGCTGGATCTGCTTTGATTTCCTCGCCTATTATGGGTGGAATCTTTGGATTGATTGCCGGGTTATTTTTGAAACACGAGGCACCCAAAAGATAAATTTAAGCAATGAATATTTCAGTAGTCATTCCTTTGTTAAATGAAGAAGAATCCCTTCCCGAACTGGAAAATTGGATTCGCTCCGTCATGGAAAAAAATGGTTTTTCTTATGAAATTATCATGGTGGACGATGGAAGCAGCGATGGTTCCTGGAGTGTTATTCAAAATTTAAATAAAATAAATCCAAATGTAAAAGGCATTCGTTTCCGTAGGAATTATGGAAAGTCCGCTGCTCTGAATGAAGGCTTTGAAGCCACGCAGGGCGATGTGGTGATTACGATGGATGCCGACTTGCAGGATAGTCCGGATGAAATTCCGGGGTTGTATTCCATGATAACAAAAGAGGGTTACGATCTCGTTTCCGGCTGGAAGAAAAAGCGTTACGATCCTATTACTAAAACCGTCCCCACAAAATTATTCAACTGGGCGACCCGAAAAATGAGCGGCATTTCGCTCAATGATTTTAATTGTGGGTTGAAAGCTTATCGCAGCGATGTGGTGAAGAGTATCGAAGTCTATGGAGAGATGCACCGCTACGTCCCGGTGATTGCCAAATGGGCAGGATTTTCTAATATAGGAGAAAAAGTAGTGCAACACCAGGAGCGAAAATACGGCACGACTAAGTTTGGGCTGAGTCGTTTTATCAATGGCTTTTTGGATTTACTGACCATATTTTTTGTAGGGAAATTTGGGAAGCGGCCGATGCACTTTTTCGGACCATTGGGAACCCTGCTTTTCTTCCTCGGATTCTTTGCTGCCTTTTTTATTGGTGCGGAAAAATTGTATTACCTCAGCTTGGGAGAAAAGGCTCGGCTGGTTACAGATAATCCTTATTTTTATATATCTTTAATTTGTATGGTTTTAGGAAGTCAGTTATTCCTGACTGGGTTTGTAGCAGAATTAATTAGTCGCAATTCTGTAGATCGGAATGCTTATCAAATTGCAGAGCGAATAAATTTATAATTAATTTATATATAAAATCAAGCTGTAATCCCGCCCTTGAAAATTTCCTTGAATCTTTGAATGGCTTTGTTCGGATCATCCGCCCGGAAAACACTACTGCCAGCCACTAAGACATCAGCACCGGCTTTCAGGATAGACTCTGCATTTTGCAATCCCACACCTCCGTCTATTTCGATTAAGGTAGATAAATTTCGTATAATAATTTGTTCCTTGAGTTGACGTATTTTTTCCAGGGTGCGGTAGATGAATTTTTGACCGCCGAAGCCCGGATTGACAGACATCAAACAAACCAAATCTACTTCTTCCAAGACATCCTCCAAAACAGAAACAGGCGTATGCGGGTTGAGGGCAACCCCGGCCTTTGCTCCCAGCTCCCGGATGCTTTGAAGCGTGCGGTGAAGGTTTGGACAAGTTTCATAGTGGACAGTCAAAATATCCGCCCCGCAATCTCTAAAAACAGGAAGATATTTTTCTGGTTCTACGATCATCAGGTGGACATCCAGTGGTTTGGTACAGGCAGCCTTGAGTGCTTTGACCACCGGGACACCAAAAGAAATATTGGGTACGAATCGTCCGTCCATGACATCGACGTGAAGCCAGTCGGCCTGACTTTCATTGATGAATGTCATTTCTTCGCCTAGCCTGGAAAAATCTCCAGCGAGAATGGAAGGGGCTAAAATCGGATTAGTTTTCTTCATTAGACTCCGCTGTTTTGTTGGTCAGAGATTTGATTTTATCCTCAGGTAAAACAGGTAAACATTTATATTTTAAATACAATTGGGTCGTAGCAGCCACATCTTTCTCGCAATATACAGCAATGCGTTCCAAATCGTTCTCTTCCCAGTAAACCCGGCCGACTTCTCCGCCGTGAATATCGTCCTTGGGGCTGGGAAAGCCAAAGGCTGCCGCCAGTAATTTTAGGGAGGTATAATTTTTATAATCCCCAAATTTCCAAAGCACCAGCGTGTCAATGAGATAATTCAATTCCCAGGGTTTTTTACCACCAATATCCAGAATGTAGGGGAGCGGAATTTGGTTGATCAGCATTCGTCTGCAAATATAAGGTATATCAAATTCCTTTATGTTATGTCCACAGAGGCCATGAGATTGAGGATTATTATAATATTGTTCCAGAAGTTGTTTAAACTCGGAAAGCAGATGATGTTCATCATCAGATGCGAAGGATTTTAGGCGAAGTTGAAATCCACCCTCTCCGTCGGGAACCATAAATCCTACAGAAATACATATAATTTTCCCAAATTCTGCGTAGATGCCCGCTCGATCTTTATAAGCTGCCGCAGCTTTTTCAGCATCTACATCTTCCTTTGGAATTTTTAGAATGTGCCCTGCTTTTTCGCTCCATAAATATTGAAAATCTTCGTTGAGGTCTTCAAATTGGGCTTTTCCGGAGACGGTTTCTATATCCAGAAATAAGATATTTGAAATTTTCATTTTTTCATTTTAAATGAACACCAAATTACCAATTATATTGGAAAAATAATATTTGAAAACTGAGAATCCCGGATTAGTGGGAAACCTATTTATCGATTTAACTATTTTGCTTTCAGAAAGGTTGCTTTTTGCGTACAAAAATGTAAATTTTTTCATAAAAAATCCATTTTATAGTCAAAAAAGAGGAAGTGGATATACAGGTTTTATTTATTTTGTACGTTTGTAAAAGGAAACTTTTAAACTCATTTTTCGATTTTAAAAAACCAAAAAATAAGACATGACAAATTCCAAAGAGAGTTCCAGAAGAAAATTAATGATTGCAGCAATAGTCGCTATTATCGCACTTTTGGGAATTAATGCCTTTTTATTGTATAATAAATATCAATTAGACCATAAGATAGAAGAACAGGAAGGAGAGTTGGCGTATGCAGATTCGCTTCGGGTAGAATTAAACCGCGAATACGAAGCTGCCCTGGAGGAACTTGAATTTCAAAAAGGAGAAAACGAAGAACTCAATTCTATGATTGAGGAACAAAAAGAGGAATTGCGCCAGAAAAAAATTAAGATAGAGCGGGCTATCCGTAGCGGAAGAAAATCGGCTAATGAACTCAAGGAAGCAAAATTCCTAATTGATGATATGGTTTTGCAGCGGGAGCAGTTTGTATCAGAAATTCGTCAGTTGAAACTTGAGAATAAACGACTGGCAGAGGGAAAGCAAATTGCAGAAGCGGAAAAGAAAATTCTGCAAAAAGAAATTACAGAGGAACGACAGGTAACCGAAAAACTCATCGTGGAAAAAGGAAAAGTTGAGGAAGAAAAAACGCAGGTTGAGGCCAGAGTGGAAGAACTAGAGGATGAGAAAGGTCGCCTGCAAAAGAAAGTGGATGTCGCCTCGGTCCTCAAGGTTTCGAGTATTGCTGCTACGCCGCTAAAGGTGAAAAAAAGCGGAACGAATAAGCCTGCAAAATATGCGAAAAGAACAGATAAGATTGAGGTTTGTTTTACTATCAATGAAAACAAAGTCACGAAAACAGGCAAGAATGAATTTTTCCTTAGGATTTTAAACCCTATTGGTGAAACGCTCGCGATTGAAAGTAAAGGCTCCGGGCAGGTAGAGTTGGAGGATGGTTCAGAGTTGCGTTATACGACTTCTGAGATTATCAATTATAAAAATATAGAAGAAGATGTTTGCATCTACTGGGACAGAGATACAGGAAGCGAATTTAAGAAAGGTAAATATATTGCAGAAATATATAACAAAGGATTTATGGTTGGGAAAACCAATTTTACATTGAAATAAAATCACACTACTGGACATGGAATAAATATAAAAAATTAGACTGACTAGGTTTCATCCCGATGAGTTTATCGGGATTTGCAACCTGCCCCGAAACGCTCGTAGCGGGTTTGTCCCGATAGAATCATCGGGGTTTTAACCGCATTAAAACAGGTTAAAAACCTGTTGATGTATTTCGGATTAGGCACAGCCTAATCCAGTCAGAATGCATTTATGTACAAAAAGCGTTTCATGTCCAGTAGTGTGAAATAAACTTAAAATTTATTTAATCCTTCATACACCATCGCGACCGGTAAGCCCATAATATTCGGATAAGACCCGATAATTTTATCAATCTTGCAATGCCCAATCCATTCCTGAATGCCATAAGCACCTGCTTTGTCATAAGGATTATAATTGAAAATATAATATTCT
>JAHDCK010000332.1 GCA_020629915.1 Saprospiraceae bacterium | reverse complement strand
ATATGGAGCAAATATAAAAAATAGACTGGCGTAGGTTTCACCTACGCCGAAACGCTTGAAGCGGTTTTCAACCGCTTTAACACAGGTTAAAAACCTGTTGACACATTTCGGATTAGGCTGTGCCTAATCCAGTCAGAATGCATTATTTATGTACAAAAAGCGCTTCATTTCCAGTAGCATAAAATGAAATATAATCACACAAATTAAGCTCATCAACTACAAATGGTTATGACTTTTTTATTAGAATAAATTATAAAACAATCCATCAAAAAATCATCCCAAAAACTCCGGCAAAAACCATTCCTATTGATACGTGGCAATAGGAGCCGCCAGACAAGCATCCGGAATCCCGAAGGACTCCACCAAGGCCAAAGCATGAGGCCGAATCTCCCAACACAGTTTATCTATCTGCCTTCTAATCGCTTTCGTCTTGGCCGCTTCCATGTACCCCGATTCTAAAAACCATCCCTTGTCCTCCTCGATTTGCCAAAGCGCATATAAACAACACAACTGGTTGAGAATAGGTTTGAGTGATGGATTATCACAACGCTGTATTCCATCTATAAATTGATCCAAAATCAATCGCTCCACAAAAGCATTCGCCAAAGTCAAAAACTGGTTTTGCACCCGAAGGAAAGCATCCTGCGATTTCATCCCCCGTTTGATGTGCTTCCGCAGCCGATCCGCTACCTGCATCAACTGCTTGCGCTCCCGGTAAGCAAAGGCATCTTTCAAAAAATCCAAACTTCGTAAATGCTCCTGATCCGCATTTCTTCCAAAAAGCGGATTGTACTCGGCCAATGTCTGCGAAGCCTGTTCCGACAAATATTTTAACACTCCAAACGCACCACTACTTCCAAACTCATGTTTGAAGGAAGTCAACAAACCCTTCGCCACAAGCTGCATCAAAACTGTATTGTCTCCCTCAAATGTGGTGAAAATATCCGTGTCCGCCTTGAGTGCCGTGAAGCGATTTTCTGCTAGGTATCCTTTTCCGCCGCAAGCCTCCCGGCACATTTGCAGGCAGTGCGTGGTAAACCACGTCCCGTAGGATTTCAGTCCGGCAGCCAGCGTTTCGATCTCCCGCATATCGGCTTCCGTTTTTTCAGAATATCGCTTGGCCAGATAAGTCAAACCAAAATCAATGGCGTAGGCTTTCGCGAGGAGCGGGAGCAATCGCCGTTGGTGCGTCGGATAATCCAGGAGCAAAGTTTCCGGCTCGTTTTCCGGCCCAAATTGCCTTCTCACCAGAGCATATTTTACGGCGATGGTCAGTCCGGCCTTCGCAGCACTCAACCCGGCAAAAGGTACATTCACCCGTCCGCCGACCAGCGTTCCGAGCATAGTAAAAAAACGTTTTCCTTCACTTTTTATCGGGCTGGAATAAGTGCCATCCGGAGCCACTTGCCCATATTTATCTAATAAATTTTCCCTGGGTATTCTAACCTGATCAAACCAGATTTTTCCATTGTCCACTCCGTTCAATCCCATTTTGTATCCACAATCTTCCACAGAAACCCCCGGCATGAGATGGTGATTTTCATCCCGCAACTGAAGGACAAAAGCATGAACACCTTGTCCTTCGCCCTGCGTTTGCAACTGGGCAAAAACAGCCGCATAACGAGAATGCAAGGCATTACCAATATATTCTTTTCTCGAACTCACGGTAGGAGAATGAATCACAAATTCCTGTGTTTCGGGATTATAGGTAGCCGTTGTTTCCAGTTGACGGACGTTGGAGCCGTGACCCGTTTCCGTCATGGCGAAGCAGCCGGCGTACTCGAGGGTTCCGGTTTTGAGAAGGTATTTCTGATGGTGGCTTTCTGTGCCGAGATTGGCAATAGCTCCGCCAAACAAACCAAATTGCACTCCGAATTTTATCGTCAAACTCAGGTCGTGATAACCAATGGTTTCAAAGACGGCAATGAACTGACTCATATCGCCTGTTCCGCCATATTCTTTGGGATAAGCCAATGCGCCAAATCCCTGTTTAGCCAAAACTTTAGCCCAGGCCAAAATAGTTTCCCGGTAGTCCTCCTTGTTAGTAACTGGTTGGTAAGCCAGCAAATCATCCGTGATAATTTGCCGGACTTTCTTGCGAAGTTGGTGGTGATTTGCCTCGAGGAAGTGCTGCATTTCTTCCGGCTGGAATGCGGACTTGTCCGATTTCGCACCGCCGGTTTCTGTTTTTTCTTTGGTTAGAATATTGCCGGGAACTTCCAGACTGACGACATCGAGAGCCGATTCAATTTCCCGAAGGGCAGCCTGCGCCTCCTCCGAAGCCATAGGGAAGTCGGTGTTATCCATATTGATTTTGGCAATGGCCATGCCCATATCCACGAGTGATTCCTTATCAGTTGCCGGTATGTCTTTGGCACTTCTCTGGATGATTTGTACCCAGGAGCGCAGTTCAGCATCGCTTGGCGGGGAAGTAGGTTGGAGGAGCTGTTCGAGGATTTCGGCTTCTTTAGCGTTGAGCCATCGTTGGCTGGTGATTTTATTTTTTATTGAATTTATCTCGCTGGGAGTGAGGACGGCATCTGCCCAGGCGACATAGAGCATGGGAAGAAGAGGAATAATGCCGGGAGCTTCTTTTTTGAGTTGCTGAAAGGTAAGCATTTAAGTTTTATTTATTTTAAAATTTTAAACTATATTATAAACACAAGTTATGGTAAATAAAAAGGAAATTCAACAGGAAATATAAATTCTATGGAAATAGAAAATGACCGCATTTAACAATGGTTTTTTATTGGACAACCGGTTAAAATTTTTAGAATACATAGACAAATTTCAAAAAGTCACTTTTTTTTGAAAAAAAAATTCCAAAAAAGGGAACCTTTTAATTTTATACCCGTAAAAACACTTGTATTCGATAATAATTGCCCTTAGTTCACATTTATTATTACACTAAATTAAGAAAGTAAACACCCCCGTTTATGCTAAGCGACTACAAATTTATCCAAAGAGCAGGAGATGATTTTCACTATGCTTATGTCAGCGTGGAAATCATCAGAGACGATGCTCAGTCTTTTGAAGTAATCAATTCCTATTGCGAAGCCTGGGAAGGCGACCAAATTGGCTGGACGTCAGCTGCGCTTGAGGGAATTGATGAAGCCATTTCCTACATCAAAAAGTTTGTAAAAGAACCTGTTGGGTTTCGATTGGTCAGCATCAATGGCTTGCCCAATGAAACGACTAGCGATGTAGTGAAATGCGCAGCCATTCTAGCAATTTTAAGAGCCTTTTTACCAGAAAAATCATTGATTTCTCCTCAGTTGGAGGACAGCCGATGGGCTATAGCTTATCCGGCAAAGGCTGCTTGATGCCCCAAGATTAGGCTTTGCCTGACCACTTTTTTTTAGTCAAAATTAACGAACTAGCCTTTATCAAAGTTTTTCAAACCCCATACTTGAAAATGATGACTAGTCATTTTTAATTTCCCCCAAGAGCATTTGCATTGTCCCTTCAGCGAATGCTCTTTTTTATTTTTACCTTTGCGTTTCAAAATTCTAATATAATATGAGTGAATTTCGCAAAGAAAAAGACAGCATCGGCCTGGTAGATGTCCCCGCCGATAAATATTGGGCCGCCCAAACCCAACGTTCCATCCAGAATTTTAAAATAGGAGGCCAGCGAATGCCAATCGAAGTCATTCGGGCTTTTGCTATTCTAAAAAAAGCCGCCGCTCATACCAATGCAGCATTGGGGGCACTCGCTCCTGAAAAGCGAGATCTCATTTCTAAAGTTTGTGATGAAATCGGAATGGGAAAATTGGATGATCAATTTCCATTAGTGGTTTGGCAAACGGGTTCCGGGACGCAAAGCAATATGAATCTCAATGAAGTCATCGCCAATCGTGCCCACGTTTTAAATGGAGGTTCTCTGATGGATGAAAAAAAATCCATTCACCCGAATGATGATGTGAATAAATCCCAGTCGTCTAATGATACTTTCCCGACGGCCATGCATATTTCTGCTTATTATATTTTAGTTAAAAATACTATTCCCGGCATCGAGGCACTTCGAGATACCTTACATAGCAAGGCAGAAGCCTACAAGGATGTCGTCAAAATCGGGCGGACGCATTTTATGGATGCCACCCCACTGACGGTTGGACAGGAATTGTCGGGTTATGTTTCACAGTTGGATCATGCGGTTCGGGCAATTAAAAATACGCTGGCGCATTTGTCGGAGCTAGCTTTGGGAGGAACGGCTGTAGGGACGGGATTGAATACCCCGGCAGGTTACCCGGAGAAAGTGGCGGCAAAAATTGCAGAGTTTACGGGTTTGCCTTTTATTACAGGTGAAAATAAATTTGAAGGATTGGCGGCGCATGATGGAATTGTAGAAGCACATGGTGCTTTGAAAACGGCAGCAGTCGCCCTGATGAAAATTGGTAATGATATTAGAATGTTGGCTTCCGGGCCCAGATGCGGGATAGGAGAGTTGATTATTCCGGCCAACGAACCGGGTTCTTCTATCATGCCGGGTAAGGTGAATCCGACTCAGGCGGAGGCACTGACGATGGCTATGGCGCAGGTGATTGGTAATGACGTGGCGATTAATGTGGGTGGAATGAACGGGCATTTCGAGTTGAACGTATTTAAACCCATGATGATATATAATTTTTTAATGTCTGCCAGATTGATCGGGGATGCTTGCCGGAGTTTTAATGAAAACTGTGCCAAAGGATTGGAGCCGAATCACCAGCGCATTAAAGAAAATCTTCAAAATTCCCTCATGCTGGTGACTGCATTGAATACGAAAATCGGTTACGATAAAGCGGCTTCTATTGCCAAGAAAGCCTACAAGGAAGGAACGACCCTCAAGCAGGCAGCACTCGATTTGGGTTACCTGACTTCTGAAGAATTTGATGATTGGGTGCGCCCGGAAGATATGACTGGAGGATTGAAGTAATTTTTCTATATTTGATTTTATAAAACAATCGAACGAACCATGAAACAAAAAGAAACTATCCGCATTATAAAAAAGAGAATAAAAAAGCACGTCCGAATGCTGGCGTTTTATCAAAATCTGCTGGAACTGGAAAAGGAAAAAGATGATGCAGAAAAAGCTTGTAAGGATTGCAAGAAAGAACTAAAGAAATTAAAGAATAAAAAGTCAAATAAGAAAAAGACAAAACCCAAGTCGAAGCCCAAGACTAAAAAGCCAGCTAAGAAGGTCGTTAAAAAAGTGGTTAAGCCGCTGACAAAGGAAGAAGAAGTGTTAAAACGTATCCGGGAAAAAGCCAAGGCCATCAATTTTGATCGGATAGGGAAAGCGGATGAAAAAAAGAAAGACGACCTCAAGCAGATTAAAGGCATCGGGCCGTTTATTGAGCGCAAATTAAATGTGCTGGGTATATATACGTTTAAACAAA
>JAHDCK010000331.1 GCA_020629915.1 Saprospiraceae bacterium | reverse complement strand
CGTCAAGTCGCGACTAGCAGTCACGACTTGACTACCACCAGCACTATTTATTACCAGAGTATTATCATATTCAGTATTTAAAAAAACAAGGGTATTATTTTATTTAATCAGGAAATTAAACCCTTAAAAAAAGAATGGCCTGAACTGTACTTTTACTTAAAAAGTGGCCATATTATGTATAAAAAAGAAAACAATATGTTTGCTTATGTCTATTCTCATAAATTGTACAGGTATTTAAATAAACACTCTGATAAAGTTTACTCAACCCCTTTTTTAAAAAAATATAATAATTTTGTAAAAGTATTTGGTGAACCTCGTAGCGTTACTGAATTAAAAGATACTATCATAATTAACTATTTCCAGCAAGTTTATGGAGATCCCTGTGAAACCTGCTCACATTTTGGATTAAACTATTATTTTGATCCTAAAACAAAGGAATTAATAAAAAAGTGATGGGTTTATTTTTATTAAACATAGAATAAAGGATTGAATCACTCCACCAATCTTCCTAAAATTTCCTTAAAATCCAAAAAATTTGTATTTTTATAAAAAACACGACGTTATATCACTACCTGCCTAACCGCTTCTTTCCCAAACAATATTGTTGATCCCTTAAAATTACAAATATGAAAAATCATTGGATTTTATCGTTTGTCCTGTTGTTTTTGTCCTTGAACCTGTTCGCACAGGTCAAAATTTATCCCACCCCCAAAAAAATTATCATCCCCAAAAATGCTAAAGTCAAAAAGCTGGAACTCAAAAAACCGACAAGTTCCTATAAAGGAATGTGGATAAACCCCTGCGTAATTAAACACATTCAAACCGTAAATCAGGAAGAACATATTCAACACTCTCTTCGAATAGAAGAAACGGACAATCCCAAATATTTTTATGTCTATCACCGATTTCAGGTGAAAAAAGGATGGTCGCTTTATTTTACAGAATCTGAATTGGAATATGGGGCAACACCCAATCTTTTAAATATAAAAATAACTTATCCGAAAGGCTCTTTCAAATCAAAACGGGAATTAATTTCCGGCAATCGAAAAGCCTTGCGCAAGTGGAATAGAGATTTTATATATTTTAATGATTACTGCATATACAGAGACAAGGTTTATGTTGGTAATTCAGAAAAGTTTTGGGGGAAGCCCTGTAAGATTAGTTATGTTGCCGGACAACCTTCGAGGGGCGTCAAAAACCCAAGAAAGGAACTGTCTACTCAACTCCTGAATCTGACGTTTGTTCGAAATAACAGCATTGGTGTACCCCAGTTGCCCTGGCCACCCCCGAGAGCTTCCGGTCAGGTGGTTTTGGAAGAAGGAGTTTTTGAGTTTGCTGAAAATCTGGGCAATGTGGATGACCTTTTATCCAATGCTGTCAATGAAGTGGGTTACCCACAAAAAAGCTATATGCAAACGCCAAATGGTTTTGCGATGGTTTGTCAAATGGAGCAAACAGATGAAAATGCGATTCCCCTGGCCGGAGCAGATCGATGGGATGAAAAAATTGCTTTAGATAATAACTTTGATTTCTTCTCCTTGTTTGAATCCCTTTTTTATCCAGCCAAAGGTCATTTTAGAATATTGCTTTTTGTCGTTTCTGACACCCCGTTTACTCAAAGTGGCCCGGAACCAGAGCCCCGGGAAATTGAAGATATGCTGGGCGCCGGACTCAATGTTTTGCCCAATGCGATCCGGGCTCAGTCCTTTACAGGGAATCATTACGTCTCTGCTCTGATTTATGAATTTGAACGATTGGATAGCGGAACCGTTAATATGATGACGCCGGGTAAACCCGCAAAAGTTCATCTGGAAGCCAGCCAAATCCTGGAAGCTTTGGAAGAATAGAAATGTATTGGTAAATTGACCCCGAATTTTACCCGAAAACTATGCAACTCCTCGAATTAAAAAATAAACTGGCCCGAATCTGGTACATTGGTTTGGGCCTGCTTTTACTCTTTTTGATTATCATGACCGTGACCCAGCGGTTTTATGAGGATCCGCTCCGCCCCTGGATATGGTTTGGGGCAGTAGCCGTGCCTGCCTTCCTGATGGTCATTGCCGTCATTGTAAAAGGCAATCGTCTGCCTAGCCTTCTGGTAGTGGACAAACTCGCCAATCTGACCAATGGGTTGTCTATCGTTTATTTATTGTTGGCCGTTTTCACCTTGCTCATTTTACCAACCTTAGCTTTTACCATGTATCAGGTAAAACCTGTGGATAGTATTATGAATATGTTATATGTTTTAATTCCCATTCAACTTATTGTCATCGGATTGATGTATTTTTTATTTTTTCATAAAACAAAAGGGTTTTCCGGGGCGGATTTATTGGGTAAGTTGAAAGAAGAAGTGGGGGAAGAATCTTATGAGTTTGATTATGAAACAAAGGCTCAACTTCGTCAGGAGTGCGAAAGGCTATTGGTGAATGATGAGGTAGAACCGGTTTTGAGTTTGTTGCGGGATTATTACAACAAACAAAAAGATGATAGAAACGAAGGCATTATTATTAATTTATATCAAAGTTATAACCGCGTCAAAAAAGAAAATGATATGGGGACAATTAATGCTGAAAATGCTCAAGTAGAATTTAAAAGAATTGGTGCGTCACTTTTCAAAATCCTTAGTAACTTAGCCCCGGAACAATAAAAACCTAATTCGAGGCAAATTATGCTTGATTTACTAAGGGACTTTTTTGATCAGATCCTGTTTAGTTACAGGACATTTGATTTCTACTTATATCAACTCATTGCGATTGTTCTTGTCGTTTTAGTAGCGATGGGGCTTTTTCGCTTGCTGGGTCTTTGGCTGTTGCCAAATTACTACAACGCAGAAGAAAACAAAAAAGATCGACGCCGAATTACCCGAATTTTATTTTACGCACTATCCCTTGGCGTGCTCATCCTCAGCCTTTTTATTTTAGAATTGGATTATGCCTTGTTTGAGTTCCGGGGATTATATGTCCGCATATCCAATCTCCTGGAAGTCTTCCTTTTTATACAAATTGCCCGCCTGATAGAATGGCTGATGACTAAAATATTCCTGGATTTTTATTTTCAAAAAAGAGCCACAGGAGAAGGAGAAGACAAAAAGGTTTTATCCTCCGAATTGGAAGCAGAGCAAAAGCGAGCAGTGATGATTTTTCGCTACGTGGTTTACTTTGCATTGTTTATTTTTATATTAAAATCCTTTGATTTTGACTTTGCGGTTTACTCGCAGGACAATTATAGTTTTAGAATTTCTAATATATTAAAAGCTATCCTCGCAATTTTGGTGGCCCGTCTAATCATTTGGCTGGCAACACACGTTGTCTTGCTGGGATATTACAGCCGGGCTAAGGTAGACATCGGAACGCAGCATGCTATCAATCAGCTTTTAAAATATGTTATATACGTTTTTGCAGTATTGGCTGCCTTGCAATATTTAGGTTTTCAACTCACCGTTGTACTTGGAGGTATTGCGGCTTTGCTGGTCGGTGTTGGATTAGGATTACAGCAGACCTTTAATGATTTAGCTTCAGGGATCATTTTGTTATTTGAACGCTCTGTTGAAGTAGGCGACGTGGTACAGTTGGAAGGAACAGTAGGCCGGGTAACGAATATCGGTCTGCGAACTTCAGTTGTGGAAACCCGGGATAACATCGCCCTCATTGTTCCAAATTCCAAACTCATCGTAGAAAACGTCACCAACTGGAGTAATGTGGATGACAAGGTTCGTTTTAAAATCGCAGTCGGCGTAGCCTATGGTTCGGATGTGGAGCTGGTTAAAAAACTATTGATTCAAGTTGCTAAAGATAATATATATGTTTTAAATCATCCCTTGCCGATGGTTCGCTTTATCAACTTCGGTGAATCTTCCCTTGATTTTGAACTGTTTTTTTGGTCTAGAAACTTCCTTATTATAGAAGACATAAAAAGCGATATGCGTTTTGAAATTTATCGCGTTTTTAATGAAAATAATATCAGTATTCCGTTCCCTCAAAGGGATGTTTGGCAGCGAAAAGCGGAATAATAAATGGTTTTATAGTTTTGTTAACCACGGCTGTGCACTATCGAAGGTTAAAGGAAAAAGACTGCTCTAAAAGAGGGATTAAAGATTGATTTAAAAAAGAAAGTGTCCTGTCATTTATTGTTAGCGAATCTATATTCCATGGGAAATAATGAAAAGTGAAAAGAGCATTTGGAAGTTGCTTTGAAAATTTCTTCTTCGGACTCGGAGAGGGAATTTATTTTGAAAGAATTGGAAAGGGATAATACTTTTTCGCTAAAACATGCTGGAAATAAATATTCTTTTTTTCTATTTCTTCCGCTCCGTCACAAAAACCACTAGTTCCTCCAATGCAATTCTGGAATCCGATTCAGGAAAGGAGTGTAAAATATCCATCGCCTCTTTTCGGAAACGGTACATCGCTTCCGTTGCATATTCCAACCCACCACTTTGCCGGACAAACTGAATCACCTCAGCTACTTTTGATGGGTTTGTATTGTGGTTTTTTATAATATTAATAATTTTTCTTTTTTGACGAGCATCAGTCCTTTCTAAAGCGAAAATTAAGGGCAAAGTCATTTTCTTTTCCTTGATGTCAATGCCCAGGGGTTTGCCCACATCGGCTTCTCCAAAGTCAAAAAGGTCATCTTTTATCTGGAAGGCGATCCCAACTTTCTCACCAAAAAGATGAATTTTATCTATAATATCATTATCGTTATTTACGGATGCTGCACCGGAGGCACAAGCAGCAGCCAGGAGTGATGCTGTTTTTTTACGTATAATTTCATAATAAATATCTTCCTTAATATCTAATCGGCGTGCCTTTTCAATTTGCAATAATTCTCCTTCGCTCATTTCCCGAACGGCTTCCGAGACAATTTTTAATATTTGAAAAGCATCATTATCTAAAGCGAGCAACAAACCACGCGACAACAAATAATCTCCAACCAAAACGGCAACCTTATTTTTCCAGAGGGCATTGATCGAAAAAAAACCGCGACGCTCGTATGATTCATCCACCACATCATCGTGGACGAGGGTGGCCGTATGCAACAATTCTACCAGAGATGCAGCCGTATAAGTGGCCTCATTGACCTCGCCACAAACCTTGGCACACAGGAAAACGAGCATGGGCCGCACCTGCTTGCCCTTGCGCTTCACAATATAGCGGGTGATGGTATCCATCAGGGGGGCTTTGCTCTTCATGGATTCCCGGAAGTGCTTTTGGAAGTGTTCCAGTTCCTTTGCGATAGGTAATTTTATGGTTTTGATGCTGGTTGTCATATCAAATCAATGAAAGTGATTATTTTGTGCGAAGATAAGGAATGATAAAAAAATCAGTAAGTTATTTTTCTTCCTTCCTAAAACTAAAACAATAGTATGAACAAAATTTCAAATACAAAAGTTGCAGGGGCTGGCGGT
>JAHDCK010000330.1 GCA_020629915.1 Saprospiraceae bacterium | reverse complement strand
GGATGTAGCATTGTCTTTTCTTTTTTCTATAATAAATTTTTGAGCAAGTGCATCGTAATGTTTTATAGAATCCTGAAGCATAGAACGCTCTTTAGATTTTTTTTCCACATATTCCTTTCTTTCTGTTTCATTCATGCCCTTCATTTCATCAGGTAATTCATCTGCTTCCATTTCTGCAACTATTTCAGGCTTGTTTTTGGCGGCATCCACCAAATCCCACGAAGCATTGTTGTAGGCTTTTTTAGATTTGAAGGAGGCCCTGGTTCTGGCATTGGCTGCGCCATATCCGGCGGCGTTGGCATCCTGTTTGGATTGCAATTCTACCTTTTCCTGACCTCTGACACCATAACCAATATAGGTTTTATTTAATGCTTTATTCAACTCCATGATCCGGGAGTCAAAAGGAGTGGGGATGTGTACGACTTTTTGATTCTGATCAATATTCATATATGTTCCATCTGTAAGTTCAGCTCCTTCTTTCCAGTGCGTGCGAATTCCGGTTTTAAAATCTCCACAAAACACCGTATTGATTTGTATTCCTTCTGCGATGGCATTTTTGCAGAAGGTTTTAAATGATTTTGGCCCCTGGTCGAATCCTTCATTTCCCGCCACAATGATTATTTTTAAATCTTGTGATTGGTTGGTCCAGCTTAATTTTTCGGTGGCATCCTTGATCACCCAGCCACAGTATTCCTCTCCTCCCTGAGTGGTGAGTTGGAATAAGTTTTCCGAAACCACATCCAAATCGGTCGTTAATTCATTGTGAATTTTAATATAACCATCTTCTTCATTTAAGCGGCTATTCCCATATTCCAGGAGCGCAATTTCAATAAGCGGAGCTTTGCCATTTTTTCTGGTAGTGGCCAGATCGTTGACCATTTTCCAGAGCTGTGATTTCGCTTGTTCGATCAAGCCATTCATACTACTGCTGGTATCCAGACATAGCGCGACTTGAATTTTATCCTGTTCCGAAGGAGACGTATTTATAATTTTTGGTTGGATAGCAACAAACTGCGCAGCAGGATCGGAAGGGTTGTTTGAGACCTGCGGGTCATTAGGAGTAGCACATGCAAAAAGCAAGACCATCGTCCACATAGAAATGATTAGTTTCATAATGATAATTTTGGATTCAGTAAAATTTCCGTTTTAAGGATTTCTGTTTGGATAATGGAAAGATGCAGGTGAAATTATTTTTGGTGTGTGCAGTAGAATTTTTTTATTTTATATATCAATCTACTTGCAGGCCGTTTGGATAATACTCGGGAAGGGTAGCAGCATCTTCCCCATATTGGCGAATGAGCTGCTGCACCAGCAAGGAATACAATCCCTCGTGTTTTAAAGGAACCTGGCCATCCCTTGGGATATAAAAATCCTGCTCAAATCCGGCTCCACTAAGGGACTTTACAAATAGAGAATCCTTGCTAATAATATGGATGGGAACCGCAAATTTATAACTTTCAATTTCATTGTGATGATCATAAACCAGCGGTTGGTGATCGCCCAGAAGGATGAATAAACTATTTGCATCTCCTCGTTTTAAAATAAAATCCGTGAGGAACTCCAGTTGGTATTTCATGCACCGGCCATAGCGTAATGAACCAGGGCCTTGCCCCATGGCTTTTGGGTAAGGCTCACCATACGGACTGACTTTTATCGTATCTAACATTTTCCAATCTGACAGAACAGGTGGTGGTTTATAAAATGGGGTGTGAGAGTTCATTGTTATAAAAAAACATATAAATGGATTGTTATCTTGTTGTTTTAAGTTATCCTCAAAATGGTAAAGTGCGTATTGATCCGGAATGCCGCTGAATGGATCAAATTTATATCCTTTATATGGAAAATCTTTATAAGTATGCCATGCATCATAATCATAAAATCGTTGAGTAGGTGCCAGTACGGCATTGCTTTTTCCGGTCTTATCCTGTATAGTTTGCAGGCGATAAAAATCGTATCCTTGTTTTTTTAGAAATCGTCCGAAGTGAGGATAGGTATAATTATAATTAATTAAATTTGAATATAAAATTTGATTATCAATTTTTAACCCGGAAAAGAATGTGGTAAATCCAAGCCAGGAGCGTCCGCCAACAATTGGAGAAATGCTGTACTGGGAAGCCACATGCCATTCGGCTTTTTTTAGTTGATCATAAAGCGGTTGGGTATATTTTTTATAATCTGCCCGAAGCATAGGGGAAGCACTGGCTAAAGCTCCATAACCTTCAATGAAAATTAAATATATATTGGGTTTAGTTTTGAGAGAGTATTTTTGAAATTCTTTATATTTGTTTTGTTGAGATTTTATTAAATTAATTTGTGGTTCCTTCAGTTGAAAACTTTTTAAAATTTTTGGGAAATCAATTTTGCTGTAGGAAGCATCATTGTAATAATCCAGATCCACCAGGGTGGAGTCCGGGACTGCCGGGCGAGACAGTAAGGAATAATTTTTTGCTGTTTTTCCTTTGTCAGACCCTATCGTTGCCAGAGCGAAGATCCCCGAAAGCAGTACAAAGAGGGGTGGGACAAAGTTGGGTTGAATTTTATCTTTGAGATAAAAAAGTAGTTTAAATATTATAAAAAAAACAATAAAAATAAAAATCAAACCAATAAGTGAAAGCACCAGTGAATTATTCCAGTTCATTTCAAATTGACTCCACAATATGGGGATGACATCTCTTATCAAAACATAATCATTGCTCAAGTAGGGTTGTGCGCCATACATTATGATAGAGCCTTCATAGTAAATATTAAAAAATAATAAAAATATAAATAAAATCGGAGCCAATAACCGAACTATTCGCCCCCAACGTTTATTGGATGGCAGGAGAAGGGCTAGTAACATGATTGTGAAAAAATCAAAACTCAGCCAAAGACAAACGTAATAGTTTTCATAGGTCTCGGCAATAAAGGTCAATACCTTTGAAAAAGATAAACCGGAACCAATGAGATTCTCCGTCGCATCCGTTAAAAAATACCGGGGCAAAAAAAGAAGGGAATGCAATCCCATGTAAAGGGATAAAAACAATAGAATAAATAGTATATTTTTAATTTTCTGTTTCACTTGATGGAAGTCGAAGCGTTTGAATAAAACTATTGGCAAAGGACAAAACGACCAATACAGAAGCGAAGATAACAATTGGCTGATAAAAACTTGCCTCAAGGATAAAACAGGAGAGTAGGCCCCCCATTAATAATACCGCAATGGTTTGGCCCAGGAAAGAACGAGTTTCTTTTTGCTCCGGAGGTTTAATAAAAATTAATAATATAACATAAAAATATCGAAGCAGTCCAGGAATCAAAACCCAGACCCCCAAGAGTTCCTGACAATAAATCATTGCCCCGGTCGCCAATACAAAAAAGGCATCGGTTTCCCGATCGAGGTAGGTTCCAAACAGGGAAGTGGCGTTAAATTGTCGGGCCAAATAACCATCCCAAAAATCGAGAAACAAGGAAGCAAATAAAATCCCTGCCAGATACTCACGGGAAATGCTTTCGTGAAAAATCAGGGCTACAATAATAAGGAGTACCCGCCCGGCTCCAACTTGATTGGGCAAACCTCCTAAAATGCCTAGTCTGGACCATTGAGGAAAATTGGTAATAAAATATAAAACAAAACTTAATGTACTACCGTAAACCAAAGGCAAACAATCTCCGAATTTTATCGTAAGAAAAGTACAGCCTATCAATACTAATGCATTGAACCGACTCCAGGATTCTACCATCCTAATACTGACAGGTGTTTTACTCAATTTAAATATATTTAAAAATAAATGACTAAATACTCTGGGATTGATGATTGATAAAACAAATAGTGGTCTTGTAAGATTGGCTTTTTACAGGAAAAAACAGGGAGTGAAAATAGGCTTCCAGCCTTATAGGTTTTAAATACGCTTGGCAAAGTTAATCTGTTTTATTTAATTGCATAAATTTTTTGGATTCTATAAAGATATGACAGATAAATATTTAACAATAAAAAATCCTTCAACGGGTCATTTTAAGGATAGGGGCAGCAAGTTTGAGGCTTATGCTTTTCCAGTCTTTGAGGAGCAAATGATCCGACAACGATTGGAGGAAGTACGGGAGCTGCACCCTAAAGCACGGCATCATTGTTATGCCTTTCGTCTGGGCTTGGACGGCAACCAGTACCGGGCAAATGACGACGGGGAACCTTCGGGATCTGCCGGGCGTCCCATTTTGGGACAAATCGACAGTTTTAATTTCGTAAATATTTTAGTCATTGTCGTTAGATATTTTGGTGGTACAAAATTGGGAATCCCCGGACTAATAAATGCGTATAAAGAAAGTACCCGGGAAGCATTATCTCAGGCAGAAGTAATTCAAAAGTCCCTGGAGGAAGTTTATCGCCTTTCTTTTTCTTATGAATATATGCCCCGATTGATGACTTTTTTAAAAAAGGAAGGATTTTTAATTGAAAATCAGAAGCTTACTGAAAAAGGTCAGTTGGAAATCAGTATTTCTAAAAGTAAGGTTTCCGAAAGTTTGAAGGCTATCAAAGCCGCCGTTTTTCAAATGAGGGTAACCGAGATGAATCCGGATTATTCGGAACCTGGGTTTGAAATAGAATGGATAAAAAATCGCTAAATCAGGAAGCTTATGACTGTTAAGGAAATGTTAAGGGTTTTTAAAAAGTGTTAATAAGTATATTTTTTGGGAAAAATGCCTGTCACTTTGACGGATGTTTAAAAACTTTTTCTTATTATTGTATGAACAAAAACCCAGTTACTACACGACCAAGCCCTCCTTTTTTTAAAGGTTTTAATTTCTAAAAACAACATTAATGACACAATTGAAATTCTCTGTTTTAGTGCTGTGCCTTGGTCTTGGGTTTACAGCATCATCTCAATCTGCGGCGTCTAACCAACCTGCTTTAAAAATTCTGTCTGAAAACATTGTGAATATTACTGCTGCCGAAGAAGATAATTCTGAGGAAGTTTATGAAGAAAGCTGGTCCTTTTTTACCAATGAGGATGACCAGCTTTTTTATATTGACTTTCAGGCATTGGGTGGTAATTTAACTTCCATGGTGGTATTGGATGAAAATGGAAATAAGGTGGTAGAAGAAGATTTATTGTTCTTCCCGGATGATACCATTTATGAATTAGACCTCTTTGATTTTAAAGAGGGAACTTATCATGTTTTGTTGGAGACTTATTCAGAAACCATACAAACAGAATTAATAGTTTCTAAATAGATTAATAAATTATATTTCAAACCCTCGAATGTGTTTTCATTCGGGGGTTTCTTTTTTTGATGCTTTTGTAATATTTTAGAATGATGATTTTGGTATTAAAAAAGGATCAGGGCGAATAATGTAAAGCAAAGCTTTATAATTCATTTTTTAGAAAGTTTTTATAATCAGTACTCCGGTAAAAAGTAGTGCTGGTGGCAAGTCAAGTCGTGACTGCAAGTCG
>JAHDCK010000329.1 GCA_020629915.1 Saprospiraceae bacterium | reverse complement strand
CTCGGTGTTTCTTGTCAGGCGAGACGCCTGGCAAGCATATTGGTCCCGTCAGGCGTCTGGCCTGACGGAAATCTGGCCTGGAATGCTTAGCAAGATCCACATTCTATTTGTCGGTTTAATTTGACTACCTGCTTAAGTTTCAAATTTAGTGTGAAAACAACCTCTACAAAAAAAGCCCTGCACGAATTTCGCACAGGGCATTAAAGCATAAGTGAAAGTGAGATATTTTATATTCTAATAAGAAAAATTAAATTCTACCCGACGATTTTGGCGACGACCCTCAGAAGTGTCATTGGTCGCAACCGGCTTGGTTTCTCCATACCCTTCATGCGTCATTCGTTCCTTAGGTACGCCTTTTCGGGCGAGGTATTCGTAGCAGGCTTTCGCTCTTTTTTTCGATAATTCCAGATTTTTAGCATCATCGCCTTCGTTGTCTGTATGACCTTCAACGGCTAGTTTTGCCTCCGGGTATTTTTTCATCAACCCAACGAGTTTGATCAATTTATTTTTACTCTCGCGGTTGAGCAAATCGCTTTTGCTGGCAAAATTGACGCCTTCCACCGCTTCCCGTATAATTTTCTTTTCTTCTTCTTTGAGTGGAACTTCAGGGCATCCGCCATTGGCTGCCGTCCCGGCTTTTTGCGGACAACGATCCTTATCATCCGGAATACCATCCTTATCTGAATCTGCTATCGGGCAACCCCGGTTGGCTTTGGTTCCGGCCTGATCGGGGCATTTATCCCTTGCATCCGGGATGCCATCACCATCTTTATCCGGCGGGCAACCATTATTTTCAGCCGGGCCAAATTCCCTTGGGCATTTATCATCTGCATCATAAACGCCATCGCCATCTTTATCCGGTGGACAGCCATTATTTTCTGGTTCTCCGGCCAGTTCCGGGCATTTGTCCTTGTCATCCCGGATGCCATCTCCGTCAGCATCCAGCGGACAACCGTTGTTAGATTTAGCACCTTTAACTTCCGGGCATTTATCTTTGGGATCATAAACGCCATCTCCATCAGTATCCGGTGGGCAACCATTGTTTTGGCGGGTTCCGGCCAGTTCCGGGCATTTATCCGCAGCACCAACGAGGCCATCACCATCCACATCGCCATCTTCCGGGCAGCCATAATTGGCTTCTGTTCCTTTGGCAGTCGGGCAGCGATCCTCTCTATCCACGATTCCATCCCCATCAGAATCCATTGGGCAACCGTTGTTATCAGCGGAGCCGGGAACCTCCGGGCAGTCATCTTCCATATTCAGGACGCCATCGCCGTCACTGTCTCCTTCATCCGGGCAACCTTTAAATTCTTCCAGTCCAAAATCATCGGGACATTTATCTTCAGCATCGTAAATGCCATCGCCATCGGAGTCGGCGGTCAAGGCAATTTGTGCTTTAGCGAGGTCGGCATCGAGGTCATTGACGCCGCAGCCACGGAGGAAATACATCATTCCAAAAAGGAAAGCAAATATGACGACTATTGAGATATAAAAGTCGTTTCGATCTCTTTTGTTGTTAAAATCTAGAAAGGATTTCATTGGTGTTTAATAGTATGTGTTCAATTATGACGTAAAATTTGTACAAAGGTCATTTATTTTGAGAAATAATTGGTTGTCACAGGCACTTATTTTTAGAATAAAATTGAAGTATCTTTGTGAGCCAATTATAATTTTTATGATAATAAAAACAACAGAAGAACGGGAGGGCATCAAAGCAGCCAGTAAAGCAGTTGCTGTTACTCTTAAAAAAATGTGTGAGCACGCTCGGGTAGGAATGAGTACATTGGAGTTAGACGAATATGGGAAAGACATATTAGATTCATTTGGTGCAAATTCTGCGCCACAGCGGGATTACAATTTTCCGGGTTATACCTGTATCAGTTTGAATCACGAAGTTTGTCACGGGATTCCTTCTGCGGATAGCATTTTGAAGGAGGGCGATTTGGTGAATATTGATGTGTCGGCGGAGTTGAATGGATTTTACGGGGACAATGGTTGTTCTTTTATTTTGGGGGAGGATATTCAGGGATTGCAACCTCTCGTGGATGCTTCTAAAGAAATTTTAAAAATAGCGATAGAAAATATAAAATCCAATGGTCGGGTGTATCGCCTGGGCGGATTGATAGAAAAAGAGGCGAAAAAAAGAAATTATACGACAATTAGGAATATAACAGGACATGGTATCGGTAGAAAACTGCACGAAGCACCCAGCGAAATTCCCTGCTACAAAGATTTGATGAATCGCAGCCGTTTTAAAAAAGATATGGTGGTGGCAGTAGAAACTTTTATATCTACAAAAGCAAAATATGTTTATCAGGCCGATGATGACTGGACACTGATGACCGAAGATCAAAGTTTTGTCACTCAGCACGAGCATACCTTAATTGTTACGGATGGTTATCCGGAGATTCTCACCTTAGAAAATGGTATTTTTGAATAAGTTTTTAATATTTTATAATTTTAAATTTATTTATTTTTTGCAGAATGGAGGAAAGTCAATATTCTGACAATATTTGTTATTTTATTACCGTAAAATTTGTGGGTTTCTTTTGCTCTTAAAGTATGTTTAAATAGTATAAAAAATGAAATTAGAAGAATACGAAAAACAGTTTCCGGCAATTTTAAACGGAGAAAATAATACCCCTCCGTATGACAAAGAAAGTTATATAAATTATGTAAAACTAAACCAGTCGAGGATAAAACGCTGGTATAAAGTAGGGAAACTATCCCCGGAGATAACTGAAACGATCCAAAATATCAAGGCGCCATTAAACTGGCTTTTGATAACAGAGCCCTGGTGCGGAGATGCTGCACACAGCCATGCTTTTATTGTAAAAATGGCCGCATTAAATCCTCTTATCAGTTTGACCATTCAAAACCGGGACGCTCCCGGAAGTGAAATAGACAATTATTTGACGAATGGCGGGAAATCAATTCCCAAGCTTATCGTGCGCAATAGTCAAGGGGAAGATTTGTTTAACTGGGGACCAAGGCCATCTGAGATACAGGAAAAAGTAATGTATTATAAAAAGAATCCCACGCTTGATCCAGAAGAACAGAAAAAAGAAATCCAATCCTGGTATAATAAGGATAAAGGAACCGCCATTCAAAATGAATTAAATCATCTATTAAAATCTATTATTTAATAACCTGTACAGCGCGACTTCTGTCGTATTCCCCTGTGCCGAGCTTATCCAGCATAGCGTAATGACTTTCCAGAGCATTGAAGAAGGTCGCATGTTCGTGATATGGAATATCGTACTCAACAGCCGTTGATTTTACAATTTTAGATAAATCTTTATAGTGAACATGGCAGACATGCGGAAATAAATGATGCTCTACCTGAAAATTTAGGCCACCAATCAGCCAGGAAAAAATCGTACTGTTATTCGCAAAATTTGCGGTAGTTCTCATTTCGTGAATGATCCAGTTGTTTTCGATACTGCCATTTTCATCCGGAGTATAAAAATCCGTTTCCTCTAATATATGAGCAGATTGAAATATAAGTGCTAAAATTATACCTGTTATAAAGTGCATGATGCAATAAACTGCCAGAATTTGATACCAGGGGATTTCTAATATAAAAATAGGTAATATTAGAGTGAGTAGTAAGTAAAGGGATTTGGTCAGGAATAATTCTATCAGCGTAAATTTAAAATTATGTCCCTGCTCTTTTAAAATATTCGTGCGGTTATATCTCAATAATTGCTGGGTATCCTTTACCAAAAATCTGTAAATAGTTAATAACCCATATAAAAAAGTGGCATAATAAGCCTGATATTTAAAAAACGATTTTCGTTCCTGATCCGGTGATAGTCTGAGGACGTTTTGATTCAGGTCTTCATCAAGGCCGTGAATATTAGTAAAAGAATGATGCAGGAGATTGTGTTGGATTTTCCAGGTGACGTGGTAGCCTCCTATAAAATTTATCAAATATCCTAAAGTCGTATTTATTTTTTTATTGGAAGAATAAGCGCCGTGATTGGCGTCGTGCATGACAGATAAGGCAATTCCGGTCATGCCTAATCCCATGATAAGGTAAGCTGTCAGTATTCCTGGAAAGGAGGTAATCCAACCGGATAAAATGATACCCAAAGGGATAAAATACAAGGCCATCATGAAAACCGTTTTGACTTTCATATTGAGATTGGCCTTTTTAGAAAGGTTATTTTTTTTAAAATAATCATTAACTCTTCGATTTAACTCCCGGTGAAATTCTGGCCGGTCTTTTTTGTTAAATCTTAAAACAGGAGTGCCCATAGGATTAGGTTTAGTAAGTAGTTTTGAGAACAGGTAACAAAAGTGCCTATAATAAAACTAATTATCCACAATGATCAATTTCTTCCCCCTTTTTGTTCAAAACAAGCCAAAAATAAACAAATCCATCACCTCTTGTTCACATCTTTCATTCTATAGGTATAAAGATTACATTGTTTAACGTCAAAATACTTAGAGGATGAAAAATTTATTACTAATGGTATTCGTATTCCTGTGTTTTAATGCGAATGCACTGACAGAGATTTGTAATATTCAATTTGATGATCCCCATCGCGCCGGGATTTATCAAACCGAAGAGCATATCGAGTTTAGTTTTGATTATTTTACAGATGAGGCGGATGGCATTCGCATTTTTGCCCTTCCATACTTCAATGGCATTGTAGCTCCCGGAGGGCTTTCTTCACCATCTGCAATTTTAACGGGTAGTGGAAGCAAAGACAATATTATTGGGGCTAATGTAACCGGACAGATTGACGAAATCTATTTTAAAGTCTTTAATCCGGATCAAACAGAACTCCTGTACTCTTTCTTCATTCCCGTTCATTATATCATTACAGAAGATATAAGTGTTCATCATATTTCATTTGATGATATAAGTTCAAACCTTGCTTCTGCTTTAACAGACGTTGAACTCAATATGACCTACCAGTATCAAATGGATTACCCAGGAGGAGGAAGAGTGGAGACTAAACCGAGAAGCAATGGTAATGTTACAACTGTTGGTTTCTGGCAGGGATCACCACTTTTGACTGGCGATGGAACAGGAAGCTCTTTTGTTGGGGTCCTCCCCTCAGAGACAAATGTTCATATTGATGAGTTAGGGGTTAGGGTGACTTCCGAAGATATTTTTACCACTTTGTTTGAGTATTATATACCTGTAAATATATATGTGAGTAATGTAAAGGTAACAGATGTTCAACGAACCACCACTAATTTTCCATATCTGGGGGATGAGTCGGATTATACTTACAATTATGAATTTGCATCAGGCGAGGAGGGCAGGATTTTTCTGCGGCCTTTCACAAGAGGTAGTTTGTCGCCTGAATATTCAGCCGGGGGAGCAGCATTAGTTTCGGGATCAGGAACCGATCAAAATTATTTTTTAATAAAAGACGACACCGGTGACAATACACGCATTGATGGGGTAAGAGTGCAGGTA
>JAHDCK010000328.1 GCA_020629915.1 Saprospiraceae bacterium | reverse complement strand
GTAGCGTCGGAGGCTTTTTAACGAAGAAGAAATTAAAAAATCGTTCAAAGTATTTCAAGGATTATTGTGGCCGGTTACTTAAGAACATTTATTTTATTGAAATTAAATATTTTAAAATAAAAATTTATTTATAATTTAGAATTAAATGTATATGACCTAAATTGCGCCTGTGCCGAAACAGAAAAACAGATTTATCCTCGATGATTTTATTGGGGTAAGGTTGTGGAAAAGGAAGGTGCAAACTTCTCTATCCATTTCGGCAAAGGTGAAACCTTCGCCAGTCGCAATGCTAAAAAAGAGCCATTATAATTTTAGGAATCCTGTTTGTGGAATTTGGTGTAAAGACCTATTTGTATTAAATTTGAAATGTGACATTCTAAAACCAAACTATATGATCCATCTTAAAGACCTTAACCTTCCTAAAATTTCTATTTTCTTTTTACTCCTTTTTTTCCTTGGAAGTTTTCAGCAGGTAGCAGCTCAAAAAGAAAAAAAGGTCGTCTTCCAGGCCTTCTGGTGGGACTATTGGAATTCTAATTATCCAAACAGTTGGGCAAATTACCTAACCGAACTGGCTCCCCGTCTCAAAGCAATGGGAGTGGATGCCGTTTGGATTCCGCCTTCTTATAAAAATGCTAGTACGAGTTCTGTTGGTTATTCTCCTTTTGATCATTATGATCTGGGGGATAAATATCAAAAAGGATGGGATGGAACGGCGTTGCAAAATACCACCCGGGTAGGAACAAAAGATGAGTTGCTTAGAATGATCGCCGTCATGCACGCTAATGGAATTGAGGTCATTCAGGACATCGTTTTGAATCATGTAGATGGCGCAGGCTCCGGGAGTACGGGAGCAGGGGGGCAGGATACGGAGGCCATCTATTCCATGCAAACGGCTAGTGGATATAAAAATTTTAGATATGTGTCTTATGCTACACCTGTTGTAGATGGAACTGCATGCGATTATGCGGCACGCACAGGTCGCTGGGAAAAGAATTATCATAATTTTCATCCGCATGCCGGACACAATTCTACTACAGGTGACTGGGAAGCTTCCTTTTGGGGACCCGATCTCTGCTACGGATACGATAACTCTGGTACCGGAAATGGATATGGACAAAGTTCTAATATATGTTCCGGATGTGGAACGACCTGCTACAATCCGACACAGGTGAGCATGGAAATGAGAGATGGTGGAAGAGACTGGATGATGTGGTTTAAAAAACAAACAGGTGTAGATGGCTATCGTTTTGATGCCGTAAAACACTTTCCTCATTTTGTGGCCGAAGATTATTTATATAATACACAAGTAAATGTGGGCTGGGCCAACGGGGGCGATGAAATGTTTGCCGTAGGAGAATGGGTAGGAGGAAAAGCCGAATTGGATCAATACACTTCGGATGTCAACTGGCGTGCAGGAACCTTTGATTTTGGCCTGCGGGCATTTGATGGCAGTGGCGGACTGGAGGGGATGGTGACGGGCCTGGGAGGATTTGATTTAGGAGCTTTACCCGGAGCGCAACAAAATAATCGTTTTATTGATATAAGTGGTATTAGAATACATAGAACAGTTCCCTTTGTTAATAATCATGATACCTTTCGTCCAACTGTGGATGCGGATGGAAATATTACGGGTTGGAATGCCGGAAGCGAATTATCTACTCACATCGATCCTAAGGAACCCCGGCTGGCCGCTGCTTATGCTATTGCAGTTTCTATGGATGGGAATCCTCAAATTTTCTTTGAAGATTTATTTAATATAAATAATACTTCTGCGAGATGGTCCCATGATCCCAAAAGCCCAACAACTCTTCCCCAGCATTCTGACATTGAAAAAATAATGAAAGCGCATGGAGCTTTTGGTTTTAAAAACGGAGATTACAAAGTGCGTAGCTCGGAGGCGAGTCACTGGAATGTGTTGACGAGCAGCAACAACGATGATGATCATATCATTTTTGAAAGAAGTGGTCAGGCCATCATCGCTGCGACAGATGCCTGGAGTACCTCCAGTAATTATCAGGAATCCTGGATCGATACAGACTTTGCTCCCGGAACGGTTCTCGTAGATTATTCGGGTGGGATAACGACAACTTCTACCGTGCAGGGAGATGGTCGGGTAAATATTAAAACCCGCGATGTAGGTTATCCTACTTATGCCTATGCTGCTACTTATACCGATCCCGGAGCGCATTATCACGGTTACTCTATCTGGGCGCCGCAGGGATTATCTTTTTCCTACGCTCCTCCCAGAGATACAGAGACAACCCAGGAGTGGGAGATGGCAAATGACCTTGGAGATTCTCATTGTGAAAGTCTCGGCTACGGTGGGGCCTTGCCGGATAATTCTTGTCACTATAGAATTGCAGGAAAAATATTTGCAGAAGCAGGGAAAAATATCACTTATGAATTAATTCCATCTGATGCCTCAAAAGATCTGACATTGGGTCTCTATGATTTAAACGGCTTGAATCTTTCTGAAGTTAGTGGTGCCGGAACTTTATCAGGTTCTTTCACTGCAACAGCTACTGGCTGGTACACACTGAAAGTTAGAAATACCAGTGATACACATGCAGGTCAAGTCGTATATGTAAAAGCTACGTATACTGCTCCTGCCACAATAACAGATGTCACTTTGTATCCGGTAGAAACGAATGTTTCCTTTTGGACAGGCAATGGTGGCGACTCAGGTTTAGCGAATTGCAGGAATTGGGAGGAAGGTAAAATTCCAGCCGAAGGCGAAACTATTGTTATTCCAAACTGCATTGATTCTCTTCCCAATATTCCTCCATGTTCTAATTATAATATCGTCGATGAAGCTGGAAATCCTTATACCGGGGATCTGGGCGGAACAGGGATTTGCCTGGATGCCAAAGTCTTCTTGCAAGGACCCTATGCCGGACCCTTGATGTCTGATGATCTCCGTGCGGGCGGATATTTGCCATTGACTGAACCCTACTCCGGTTTGGGATTTGCTCGTGTCGGTGGTGGTGGAGAAACGACGACCGCAGCTATTCTCGCGGTGACGGGAAGTGATGCGATTATTGATTGGGTACTGGTAGAACTGCGGGACGCGGCAACGCCAGCTACAGTTTTGGCTAATCAAGCTGCCTTACTTCAGGCAGATGGGGATATTGTTTCTGCCCTGGATGGAGTTTCTCCGGTTACTTTCGGAATAATGAATAGTGGAAATTATTATATTTCAGTTCAGCATAGGAATCACTTGGGTGTTTGCACAGGTAGTAGTTTGGCCCTGGGAAGGACTTCCAATAGTGTTGTTGATTTTACGATGATGGTGGATGGCAATTCCTATGGAACCCATTCCCAGAAAGTAGTAGGAGGGGTTCAGACAATGTGGGCCGGGGATGGCAACCGGGATGGAAAGGTAAAATATGCCGGAACAGGAAATGATCCCAACACGACCCTAACGGATGTTTTGTTGTTTCCAACGAATACCGCTTTTCAGTATAATTATGATTTTGCCTTCGGATATTATCAGGGCGATTTTGATATGAACGGGAAGGTAAAATATGCAGGAGCTGGCAATGATCCAAATATGGTTTTGATCAATGTATTGACTTATCCAACAAATGGTTCTTTCCAGTATAACTTTGATTTTGTATTGGAGCAGTTGCCTTAGCTGGAACTCTAGCATTTTGCTAAAGTCCAGCTAGGAATATATTTAAAATATAGCTTTTGATATAAATGTTTTTTCTGTTTTGGTTTCAGGATCGTTGAAAGATAATTCTTCCGCATGAAGATATAATCTATCCGATTTTTTTCCATATAAATCATCGCCGATGATTGAAAGATTCAGCCCGGAAGGGTGGGCAGCATGCACTCTAAGTTGGTGTGTGCGCCCTGTGACCGGAAAAAAATGTATACGTGTTTTGTTGTTTTCAATATCAACTCGCTTCCAAATCGTCCGGGCACTTTTTCCATATTCGTAGCAGACCAATTGCCGTGGACGATTATCCAAGTCCACTCGAACAGGCAAATCAATCGTTCCTTCTTCTTGTTCCAGAATTCCATTCAACAACGCAACATATCTCTTTTTTACAATTCGTTTGATAAATTGATATTGCAGTTCTTTGTATGTTTTTTCATTTAATGCTATAACCATCAAGCCTGAAGTAGAGTAATCCAGACGATGGACGATGAGTGGCCCGCTGGCTTCCGGGTAGCGTTTGGCCATTCGGGTTAGCACGGAGTCAGAGATTTGTTTTCCTGGCACAGAAAGAAAATCGGGAGGTTTGTTTATAATTATATAATTAGTGTCTTCGTATATGATTTCTAATTTTTTATTTTCAAATGAAAGATGCGCCATGGGGTTAGGCGCAACATTCATCCCGGAAAGCATGTGGGTTAAAATCGGTTCACACTTCCCCCGGCAAGCAGGATAAAAATTTCCATGTTGACGAATCTCTGAAGCAGGGGAGCGGCCCCACCAAAACTCAGCCATAGCCAGAGGCTCTAAGTCATACTGAAAAGCATACTGCAATAATTTGGGTGCCGCACATTCTCCGGCTCCGGCCGGGGGAATTTTTTGAGGCGTTTCCTTGAAAATATCGTATAAATTTTTCTTATCTTTATTAATATTTAAAAATTGATATTGCTCAAATAATTGTTGCTGTAAGCCATTAGATTTTTCCCGGCGTTCCTGTTTTAACGCATTTATTTTATTTAAATAAAAATCCAGTTCATCTGATTTTTGTTGAATTTTTTGTTTCCATTCCTTTTTTAAATCCTTGAAGTCATATTGCTGTTTGAGAGATTCTTGCCGGAGTTGTTCATTCATCTTTTCAAAATCCTCAGTGCTCAAGGCTGCGCCTTCCTTTCTCTTGGCCTTGCGTTTTGCTTTTGATTCCTTTAGCTTTTTCTTTTCCTCCGCCAGAATTTTCTCAGCAATATTTTTTTCATTTAAAAATGCTTCTTTTGCTTTTAGAAATTCAGAATCACTTTCCAGTTGTTCTATCTTTAAATTGATAGCATCCAATTCAGCTTCTCCTTTTTTAAAAAAACCTTCGGGTTCAAGCCTGTCAAAAAGAGGCGGAACAAAATGGGGTAGTAGATTTGTTCCAGCCAGAATACCGGAAAATGCTGCTAAATATCCTATATGATTATTTTTGTTTTTTGCAATTAAAACCCCAAACATTTTACCTAATCCGCCCTTGGATTCCAACCCGAAATCATGCTCCCAATCACTTTGAGTATTTAAATATTCCTTTACTTCTTTAGCTGCAATTTCGCAAAGCGGATGCGGTTCATAATTGAAGGGAAAAGTAAATTCCTCTGGTAATGGAATATCTTTTACTTGTGATTTAAAATATATGAAATAATTTTCTTTCAATGTATTAAGAGGAAATTTGAAAAATATTCGAGAAGTCCAGGAATCTTAGTTCTAGAAAAAATATTAAGGTCGTGGCGGCTAGCCGTGACCTCAATGCTTATTGGTTTTCAGAAAATAACCGCCGAACTTTTGAAAAACAAAAATAAAAAGT
>JAHDCK010000327.1 GCA_020629915.1 Saprospiraceae bacterium | reverse complement strand
AAAAGTTTCCATATTTAAGCCATTTTGTTTTTAGTCTTGAGTTTCCAAGTATTTGAATTGAAATTAATTCTCCTAAGAAATTTTCAATTTTTACTGTTTCATAAAACAAATATTCTATATCCGTTTTAGAATTTTGTTTTCTAATCGATTCTGAAAAATTTTCAACAAGAGCTGAGACAAGAGGATTTTTTTTATTTTTCATATTCTGATTTTAATCATTACCAAAGAGATTATTTTCCTTGGTATTATATATTATTAAATATAATTTAATGGTTCTACTCCTCTGAGTCATCCGTCATTTCGGGATCTTGTTTCATCGCTACATACAGACAAGCTCCATAAAAAATACCTCCCAGACCAAACATATAAACATCTCTCATGCTGGCCGCAAAAAAGTAAATGCCAATCATAAAAACAAATGCACCTATGATTATGGCTATCCAGGAATGTTGCATTCTTTTTCTCATAGCATAATCGGCCAATCGTTCCCCCGGATTTTCCTTTTCCCGTTTTTTCTTGCGCATAGAACCCCAGATTTCAAAACCCGTACCCAAAAATATAGCGATTACTTGATAGGAAATTCCCCAGGTCAGAATGCAAAGTGGCCAGGCAGTAAAAAGGTGGGCTGTTTCCGGTGCAAGGAAGATAAGGATAAAGGTCAAAACACCGGGAATGAGTACACCTAGTACAAAGGTCATTAAAAGGAAGTTAGCCAGCTTGTTTTTTTGTTGAGTCATATCTTTTATTTTAGAATAAACTCAAGATAAGTAACCGGCCACAATAATCCTTCAAAGTATTATAAATTTTATTGTGTCCAGTTACTTAGTTTGAGATATGTTCAATTTTTTTCAGACAAAAAACCCAGCTTGTTGCTGGTGTCAGGTGGGACACCTGACACGAAACCTCTTTTCCCGTCAGGTGTCCCACCTGACGGTTTCAGGGCAATCATCTTTTTTGACAAATGAAATCATTTAGAGCCTTTATCGTCTAGGCGACTGAATTTTTCAAGACTTGCAGTTTCCATTATCACGGGATTTTTCTAAGAACCAATTTTACAATAACCAACAAATTAAATATCTTTGTAGCGTTTAGTCATAGAAGCCAAATTGCAATTGGCCATTTCATCACTAAGTATTTTTTATATGAAAAAGAAAAAGCTCTACAACCGGGTCAACAAAGAGGAGCGCAAACAGCAATTGACCCAAGACGAAACCCGTCGCATTACCCTGTCCTTTTATCAATACGCACATATTGGCAATCCAAATGTATTCAGAAATCACATATATGCTTCCTGGGATGAGTTGGGTGTGCTTGGAAGAGTTTATGTAGCAGGGGAGGGAATCAACGCTCAGATTTCTGTCCCGGAAGAAAATTTTGATGCCTTTAAAAATGCGCTGGACGAAATTGAATTTCTGAAAGGCGTTCGATTGAATATTGCAATCGAAGATGATGGGAAGTCTTTTTATATTTTAAAAATAAAAGTGCGTCCTAAGATCGTGGCAGATGGAATAGAGGATGAATCTTTTGATGTAACCGACAAAGGTGAGCACGTAGATGCTGAAATGTTTAATCAATTGACGGATGAAAAAGATACGATTTTAATTGATATGAGGAACCACTACGAGAGTGAAGTCGGGCATTTTGATGGGGCTTATTTGCCAGATGTAGAAACGTTTAGAGAATCCCTGCCTATCATCGCCAAAACATTTGAAAATGATAAAGGTAAAAAAATCGTCATGTATTGCACCGGTGGGATTCGCTGTGAGAAGGCGAGTGCTTTTATGAAACATAAGGGTTTTGAAAATGTGTTTCAACTGGAAGGCGGCATCATTGAGTATGCGCGCCAAGCTAAAAAGCAAGGACTGAAAAATAAATTCAAAGGAAAAAATTTCGTCTTTGACGAACGGATGGGAGAGCGCATCGGAGAGGAAATCGTAAGCAAATGCCACCAGTGCGGCGACCTTTGCGATTCACATGTAAATTGCGCCAACGATGCTTGTCATATTTTATTTATACAATGTACAAATTGCGCTGCAAAATATACGAATTGTTGCTCTTTAAAATGTCAGGATTTTAATAAACTGCCGGAAGAGGAGCGAAAAGAAAAACGCAAAACCGAAGTTTTCAACGGGACAAAATTTGGGAAAGGCCGCTACAAAGCACACCGGTCGGATCACAATTTGGAGGAGTGATCGATATGTTCAGACACCGTGAGCGAGTCTTTATAAATCGTTCCCAAAATACCGCCCAATTTATAATTGTCAAACCCGACAAAATATAATCCTTCATATTTGTTTTTTCCTATAGGAGATTTAGGGTAGCCTGCCTTGTCAACGAGATCGGAGGTGTCCCCCAGAAAATCTTCCAGTTGAGCGCGGTAGCCAGTCGCCAATAATATAGTATCAAATGCTATATGTTTTCCATTAGAAAACTCAACGCCTGTCTCAGTAAAATGATTGACTTTAGGTAAAATTTTTATTCTTCCTTCTTTAATGTGTTGTATCGTTCCAATATCGATTACAGGGGTTTTTCCTGTTTGTTTTAACAATTGAGCCGGGGGCATTTTGTGCGCATGAAGGCCGTATTTAGATAAGTCACCAAAGTATAAATTCCGAATCGTCGTCCCCAGCCAGTCTCCGAGGCCAAAGGGCAATTTCTCTAACAAGCGGGAAGTCACCTGCACGGGTCGCCCGTTTAAATCCCTTGGAACAACACTCACTTTTCCGCGAACAGAAATATATGTTTTAATATCATGTAATGACAGATCAAAGGCCACTTCTGCACCCGTATTGCCCATGCCGATGACAAGGACAGATTGATTGAGGAAAGGTTGTGGATTTTTATAATCGATACTGTGAAGAATTTTTCCCTTAAAATTCTCCTGTCCGGGGAAGGTCGGAATAAAGGGAATGCGGTTGACGCCTGTGGTTATTATAGTGTTTTTACAAATATACGATTTATTATTTGTTTCAACTTGCCATTCTCCGGTTTCTGTTTTTTTAATAGATAGAACTTCCGTATTAAAATGAGGTTTTATATTGAATTTTTCTGCATATTGATCAAAGTATTCCGTTAGTTTTTTCCTTGGAACATAAGTGGGATAATCCGTTGGAAACTTGAGATGGGGAAGGTGTGACCATTGCTTGACCGTGTGGAGATGGAGGCGGTCGTAGTGATTGTGCCAGGCATTTCCCACCTTGTTACTTTTTTCAACTATCTCAAAAGGGAGGTTCGCTTCCCGAAGGCGACCTGCGGTAGCCAGCCCTGCCGGCCCCGCCCCAATAATTAGTGTCGTAATTCTTTCCATCTTGTGTATATTTGTGGCAAGTTAGTGAAAATTTGTATTAGAATAAAGATCAAATTATAGTATAAGAGAATTATGGATGCTCATTATTATAAAGAATATTATCACCTGGAGAGAAATCATTGGTGGTTTGTTGCGAGAGGAAATATTTTAATGAATTATATTCGTAAAAATATTTATTCAGATCAACCCCTGCGTATTTTGAATGTGGGCGCTGCTACGGGAAGGAGTTCGGAGTTGTTGCAACAGTTTGGAAAAGTTGAATCTTTGGAATACGACAAAGCTTGTTTTGAATTTACCAGAGATAATGTAAAAATTGATATAATAAATGCTTCTGTATTAGATTTGCCTTACGAAGATAATTCCTTTGATTTGGTTTGTGCTTTTGATGTCATTGAGCATGTGGAAGATGATGCTTTGGCGGTACGAGAAATGCAAAGAGTATGCAAACCCGGAGGGCAGGTTTTTGTTACGGTTCCAGCTTATATGTTTTTATGGAGTGAGCACGATGTGGTCAATCATCATTTTCGGCGGTACAAGCTGAACGAGCTAAGCCATCTTTTTACCTCTGGTAGAATTAATTATAAGTCTTATTTTAATTTTTGGTTGTTTCCTCCTATTGCTTTTTTTAGAATATTATCAAAACTATTTTCCAGAGAGAAAAAGGAAGGAGAGTCTGGTTCTGACTTTGGTGTCATGGGCGGGCAGGGAATGGTCAATTCCATTTTTCATTTTATTTTTAATACTGAAAATATTTTTATAAAAAATAAAATTAGACTTCCTTTTGGAGTATCGGCTATTCTTTGTTGGGAGAAGGAAAGAAAATAGAGGTAACCATCAGCAGTTAATTATAAACTTATCCATCCCATTGGAGTCAGTGACATTTTATTTGTATTTATAAACCCCAACATACTCCTCATTCGTTAATTGATAACCATTGACTGCCTCCTCCCATGCATAATTTATTTTTCCATTTCCTGGATGCTCCGCAATCCCAATCAGCTGAAGTTTGGTTTTTCGCATTTCACTCAACCAATTAAAAATCGTCTGTTCGGCATCATACCCAATCCAATCAACGCCACAAAGTCTGGCAGGGGGGAGCGGCTGGTTGGGTTGGCTTTGGAGGAAGATTTTTCTTCGTTGGTTTTTTCTTTTGTTTCTTAGCTATAATATAATTATATAAAATATAAGAATTAAAATTGTATTATAAAATTATTTATGCTCAAAAATTCCAATGTATTCTTTCCCCTGGGGCTGGTAGGTTCCGACTTTGTCCTCCCAAACATAGTTGGGTTGACTGCCAGGCAAATTATCTACTAGTCCTATGAGTTTTAGATTGTTGCTCTGATATTCTCCAAACCAATCAAAAATAGCCCGATCTGTATCCGGATAAGGAACCCATGATATACCATGATTTACATATACGATGAATCGTGGTTTATTGGTTTCGATGTCCTGAATAAGTTCCTGCTGCCATTGCTTGTGATCCGGGTGAGGACTAACGAGGAAAGCCATATAATTGTGTTTGGAAGGAGAGCGCATTCCGGTGTAAATATGGAGCTGAGGTTCTGAGCCTAGCACCACGAGCTGATCGCCTTCCTTCATTTTTCCTTTTAAATATTCCCCAATGGCTTTCGTTTCCGGGAAGGGATTACTTCCATATACTTTTCTTAAATATTCTGTTTTATCTTTTGTGAAATACCAGCCAGATTGCCCGGTGATATTTAATAACAAAACAGCTCCTAAAAATCCAAGTAAAACATATTTAAAAATATTGCTTTCTCCCAGGCGGGATTTTAATAAATAAGAAAAAGAATAATATAACAATCCCCAGCCAAAGGCAATGGCCGGAATGAAGTGCAACCAGTAATGTCCATAAAAACGATAACCCGGTACAATGGATAAAAATCCTAGTATAAAAAATATTATACCTGAAAACTTAATGTATTTAGGGGCATTGGTAAGCCAAATCGTGACTAATCCCAAAACTCCTAATGCCCAGATAACGAGATACCCGCTAAGTGCTTTAGATAGAGTGGTAGAAAACAACATTTTAGCAGTCTTGCTGTCAATAGTAGAAACATACGCTTCTTTAGGATATTCGTAAATCCAAAATATAAACTCACTAAACGCGCCTTGTGCTGCCATCAATAACACAATGATTCCAACCATCCCAATTCCTCCGGCAGCATAAGCTCCCAGG
>JAHDCK010000326.1 GCA_020629915.1 Saprospiraceae bacterium | reverse complement strand
AACACATCATCCAAACCCCCACGCCCAATCTCCAAACCAGCATCGACTACTACCAGAAACTCGGTTTCACCATCCTGAAAAATGAAGAAAGTTGTTATATGTCGGATGGGCAATTTGTTTTGGAAATCAATCCCGACCGAAAGGCGCGTGCCGGAGTAAAGCTCTATCAAAAATCCTGGAAAGAAGCCGCCGAAGCACTGGGAGAAATTACCGCACTAACAAAAACAGAGGACGGCTATATACTCGGCGACGGCACCGGAACCTGGATTTATCTCATCGAGGGCGAAGCCCCGAATTTTGATTTATCCAATATAACAAAAGGCATTGCAGGCAATTTTATGGGATTGAGTTTGGAGACGACAGACATTCGCCACAGCAAAAAAATATGGGCCGCCCTCGGCCTGGAACAAAAAATGGGTTCCGTGGAACAAGGCTGGATTACGCTCATACACGAGTCTGGTTTTGGCTTGAGTTTGATGAAGCCACTGAGTTGTCCACAC
Source organism: Saprospiraceae bacterium (assembly GCA_020629915.1). Taxonomy (GTDB): domain Bacteria; phylum Bacteroidota; class Bacteroidia; order Chitinophagales; family Saprospiraceae; genus JAHDCK01. Next base: position 5,034 of record JAHDCK010000326.1, on the reverse strand, counting down.
CTCTTTTTTAATCCATCCTTTACGTATTTTAATGGAAAAGATAATATTAATATTATTCAAAATATAAGAAATGCCCACATCCCCATTGTTGAAGAAATCACCCACTTCAACAAGGAAGGAATTGTAGACAATATTATTATTCGGGATCCCGGTGGGTTCGGGTTTTTTCTTTTTGCGGATTGAGTAGGGCTGAGTCTGGTTGTACTTGGACTAACTAAAACCATTTCCCAGAATAGTCGTACTTTTACCCTATGAATCAGCCACCGGAAATTACCCGTGCAGACTACAACGCCTTCTTTGAGCAGGAACTGAAAAAACTCAATCCTGCCCAGCGCGAAGCCGTCGAACAAATCGAGGGGCCGGTGCTGGTACTCGCCGGGCCGGGGACGGGCAAGACGCATATCCTCACCGCTCGCATCGGTCGGATTTTGGCGGAGACAGATGCCCAGCCACACAATATTTTATGCCTGACATTTACCGATGCAGGTGTGTTTGCCATGCGGCAGCGGTTGCTGGAATTTATTGGCCCGGATGCACATAAAGTTCATATATTTACTTTTCATTCTTTTTGCAATACTATCATCCAGGAAAATCTCGAACTCTTTGGAAGGCATGATCTCGAACCCATGTCTGATTTGGAGCGGGTGGAAATTATTAGGAAGATGCTGGAAAACTTAGAGCCGGGTCATCCCATGCTGGAGAAAAAGGATGCACACTTTTATGAAAATCATTTATATAATTTATTTAAAACAATAAAATCCGAAAACTGGACACCGAAGTTCGTTTCCAAACAAATAGATAAATTTCTAAAAAGTTTGCCGGAGCGAAAGGAATATATTTATCAGCGAAATTTTAGAGAGGCAAAAAAAGGTGATGTGAAAAAATCCAAGGTTTCGGAAATTACCTGGCGGATGGAACGCCTCCGGGAAGCGTCCAAATTGCTTCCGCTTTATGCCAAGTGGATGGAAAAATTTCGCCGCTACGATTTTGATGATATGATTCTCTGGGTACTGAAAGCCTTTCAGGAAAACCCGGATCTCTTGCGCAATTACCAGGAACAATACCTTTACTTCCTCGTGGACGAATATCAGGATACCAACGGCGCGCAAAACCAAATTTTACATAAACTAATCGAATATTGGAATAATCCAAATATTTTTGTGGTGGGAGATGATGATCAATCTATCTACGAATTTCAGGGCGCACGTCTGAAAAATATAATGGATTTTTATTATAATTATGAAAATGATATAAAATTAGTTGTTCTAAAAGATAACTACCGCTCTTCGCAAAATGTACTGGATGCTTCCAGGCATTTGATAGAAAATAATCAGGCGCGTTTAATTAATAGTTTAAAAAAAGAAGATTTTAATATAAATAAAAATCTTAGGGCGAATCATCAGGCTTTCGCCAATATTTCACTACAACCGCTAATCGTTCAATACGGCAATCGAGCAGAAGAAGACGCCGACATCGTTTATCAAATCGAACAACTTTGGAAACAAGGATTTCCCTTGAATGAAGTGGCCGTCATCTATGCCCGCCACCGCCAAGCACAAAATATCCTGACCCTCTTAGAGAAGAAAGGCATTCCCTATAACACCAAACGACGCATCAATATATTAGATGAAACAATTATACAAAATTTAAGGGAATTAATAGAATATTTATATAAGGAATATCGAAATCCGAATACCGGAGAAGAACAACTCTATCGCCTGATGCACTTCGATTTTTTTAGATTGAATCCAAGGGATATGTCTGCGCTGACTATTTATATGTCAAAATATCGTATGACGAAAAATCTGAAGTGGAGGAGCATTCTAGGAGATAAAAATATATTAAAAAAGACCGGAGTAAAAGATGCCGAAGCACTGCTGGCCTTTGAAAGTTTTATCAATGACCTCATCGGCAATTTTAGCAACCACACCATGCCCCGTTTACTGGAACGCATCGTGAACCGCAGTGGCCTGCTCAAGCACACACTCCACCACCCGGACAAAACCTGGCGAATGCAAGTCCTCAAAACGTTTTTCGATTTTGTGAGTCGCGAAACGGATAAAAATCCGAGGATGACAGCCAAGGGATTGCTGGGCATTTTGCGGCGGATGGATGACAACAAACTCCCCATCGGCATCAATAAAACCATTGCGGCGAAGGAAGGCGTTCACCTGATTACGGCGCATAGCTCCAAGGGGCTGGAGTTTCAAAAAGTATTCGTGGTTGATGGCATCAAGGACAGTTGGGAACCGACGACCAAGGGCAACGCCCGGCGGTTTCGCATCCCGGACACGCTGACCTATTCCGGCTCGGAAGATGCCCTGGAGGCTCGGCGGCGTTTGTTTTACGTCGCACTTACAAGGGCAAAAGAGTACCTGCATATTTCCTTCAGTCGCCAGGATTTGGCGGGGAAGGATTTGCAGCGAGCCGTTTTTGTAGATGAATTATTGACGGCAGATAAAATAGAATTGACAGAAAAAAATGTCGGCAAAGACCAAGTGCTGGATGCTCAATTTCTCATGATGACAGAAATTGAAAAACCCGCTCCGCTCAAACCGGACAAGGCGACTTTGGATCATTTGCTGGAAGGTTTTACCCTGAGCATTTCTACCCTGAATCGCTACCTGAATTGCCCGTTGAGTTTTTATTATGAAACAATTTTAAATATTCCATCTACCTCAAGCGTGGCGGCTTCCTACGGGACGGCCATTCACTACGCCCTCAAACGCCTGCATGAAAAGATGGCAGAATCCGAGGAGAAAAATTATCCGCCTATAGAAGATATATTAGCTGATTTTGAGCGCGAGATGGTTCGCCAAAAAAGTCATTTCACCAAAGCAGAATTTGATCAGAGGATGCAGCGCGGGCAAAGACATCTGAAAGAATATTATGATCAAAAATTATCTTTATGGCATTCTGATGCCTTGGTAGAATATCAAATTAAGGAGGTAGCTGTAAAAGGTGTTCCGCTAAAAGGAACGATTGATAAAATTGATATATTAGATAAAAATACGGTTCATCTGGTAGATTATAAAACCGGAAGTCTGGATAAAAGTAAACTTCGTCGGCCGGGAAAAACTTATCCGATTGGAGGATTATACTGGCGGCAATTAATTTTTTATAAATTATTATATGAAAATTATCGGGACAATTCCCGCAAAGCCCTCACCGCATCTATTGAATACCTGGAACCGGATAAGGAAGGCATCTTCCTGACCAAAACCCTTACCTTAGAGGATTCAGATGTAAAAATAATGAATGAATTAATTTTGGATTCTTATAATAAAATCAAAACCCATGATTTTTTTGAAGGTTGCAATCGCAAGTCCTGCAAGTGGTGCAATTTTGTCAAGCGCAATATCATGCCGGATAGAATGAATGATGAAGAGGCCGAGGAGTTGGATGATTAGAGCTGATGTTGCCGCAAAATGTGCTATGCCATATTTGCATAAACTTGACTGGTGTAGGGTTAAGCAGGTAGTCAATTTTAATCGCCGAAAATTTCGAGGATTTATTTTGTCCTCCTAGCTCGGTGTTTCTTGTCAGGCGAGACGCCTGACAAGGCATATTCGCCCTGTCAGGCATCTCGCCTGATGGAAACCCCGACTAGAATACTTCGCAAAATCCACATTCTATTTGTCGGTTTATTTTTCGCAGTATAAAAGCATTGTATTTAAAGCATTATCCGGAAAAGGGATCAAAAACTTAACCTTATCCATTTATAAAAAAGACCCAAAAAGACGTACTTTTGCAGCAAAATTCTAAAAGAAATTTTTAAATAAAATTCTATATGAAAAAACATAATTTTAGTGCCGGGCCTTCTATATTGCCTCAACCCGTTTTTGAGCAGGCAGCCCAGGCCGTTTTAAACTATAACAATTCTGGTCTGTCCATCTTGGAAATCTCCCACCGTAGTCCTGCTTTTGTGGCTATCATGGAAGAAGCCAATCAGCTCGTCCGGGATTTACTCGGCATCGGAAGTGATTACGAAGTCCTGTTTCTGACAGGAGGAGCCAGCACCCAGTTTTTCATGTCTGCCCTGAATCTGCTGGGCGATAAACAAACAGCGGCTTATATCGATACCGGTTCCTGGTCAGCCAAAGCCATCAAGGAAGCCCAGCGTTATGGCAATGTGGAAGTGGTTGCCTCTTCCAAGGATGCAAATTATAATTATATTCCAAAAGAATATGCTGTTCCTGACGGTTCCCGTTTTTTACATATAACTTCTAATAATACGATTTTTGGGACGCAGTACAGAGAGCTACCAGATACCAGAGTTCCGATCATTGCAGATATGTCTTCAGATATTTTCAGTCGTCCGATTGATATTGAACGCTACGGAATGATTTATGCCGGAGCACAAAAAAATCTCGGTCCCTCCGGAACGACCCTCGTTATCCTTCACAAGGAAATGCTCAACCAAACCGGGCGGAGTATTCCGACTATGCTGGATTATAATACACATATTAATAAAAAGTCTGCGTTTAATACGCCGCCGGTTTATCCGATATATGTTTGCATGCTCACCTTGCGCTGGTTGATTGATCAAGGCGGGGTTGCCGTGATGGAGCATCGCAATGAAGAAAAAGCAAATTTATTATATGAAGAAATTGATAATAATATTCTGTTTGAAGGAACGACTATAACGCAGGATCGTTCGAGGATGAATGTAACTTTCGTTTTGAAAAACAAAGAATTGGAAGAAGCTTTCCTGGACAAGTGCGAAAGAGCCGGGATTGTCGGCATCAAAGGACACCGATCGGTGGGAGGATTTCGGGCGAGTATTTATAATGCGATGCCGAGAGAAAGTGTAGAAGTGTTAGTAGATTTGATGAAGGACTTTACGGCTAAGAATGCTTAATGTAATTTTATTTGTATTTTTAAACTGTATCGCAGGCTTTAGCCTGCCTTGTGCGGTGCGCTTGCAGACTAATTGTAAATAATTAACTGCCGAAAATAAAGAGCCTGCTTGTTGTTTGTGTCAGGTGTTCCACCTGACAGTTTCAGGGCCGGATGCTTTAGGAAAAGTTCATC
>JAHDCK010000325.1 GCA_020629915.1 Saprospiraceae bacterium | reverse complement strand
GCGACATAGCCGGTGGCATCATTTTCTCCGCTGTACCGGATGCGCACATTATCCAAATCAAATGTAACTAAATCCCATAAATGTTTATAGTATGCTTCTGTAATGAATCGGAATTTGGTGGGTCGTTTTTTACCCAGATAAAAATCCCACGTTCCACCCAAAACAATATGTGCGGATTTTTGAGATAATAAATTTTCGTTGACGTTTCCTTCCCGGTTTCTCAATTCCCGATAGAAAGGCGGTTGATAATATAATCCACCGGATAGGGTGTAAACGACATCTGATTTAGATTGTAAAGGTTTATATATAACTTGTGCGCGAGGTGAAATAGTGGCCTCCTTATTCAGATCCCAGTAAGAAGCCCGAACGCCAACTGTTACACCCAGATCCATAATAGAATCTTTTCTGTAACTCCAGGTATCCTGCACATACGCACTAATTCTATTCGTATTTAAATTATTGACAGATTTAATAACAGATTTTACCAAAACCTGCTCCGGGTCAAAGTTGAGGGAGTACCCGGCAGAATCCAGCCGTTCCCATTCGTTGAGTTCATCATTGATGATTTCGTTTTGAACTTTTGCTCCCCAGCGGAGATAGTGGCTGTTTTCAGAAGAAGGATCATACCCTTCATCAAATTCTTCTTTTTTACCAAAAATAAAACCGCCCTTATGTTGAAAATTAGTCACCGTCGCTGTCAGGTAGTTTCGGGCAAAATTATGCGTAATTCCGCTCCCGAGTATACCAACTATTTCTCCAATGTCATCACTGCCGAGATTGGTTTCCAATTGTCCGAGCAAGTACTCTCCGATAATATCAAATCGCTCATTTTCAAAACTCTGATACCGGGAACCCATAAATTTCAGGAAGTAATTGGCATTTTTTGGAAGGTGCGTTAAAGAAACACCAGACATATATGTTGTAAAATCATCTATTTCCTGCCCTTCAAAATCTGCCCGAAACTCCAAAGCGAAATTGATCAATCCCAAAGCGGTACTTCTATCCACGGGCACGAATTGGAATTCGCTTCTGTTGTAGTTTCCAATCAGACCAAGTTGCCAGGTGGAGGACAAATCATAGGTAAAATTACCCTGAAGATCCATAAAATTAGGCGTGTATTCTCCTTTGGTATCCAAAGAACCAAGCAGGTATTGAGTCGTTTTATAACGCGCCCCGATGAGGTAGCGAAAAGCCTGATTTCGGTCGGTGGGTTTTTTGATGCTCCCTTCGACGTGGGCAGAACCACCTAACAGACTCATGCCAATGGAGGCGCGAAGGCTATCCGGTTTTTTATAAGTAATATCTAAAACGGAAGACAATTTATCGCCGTATTTGGCTTGAAATCCTCCGCTGGAAAATGCCAGTTCCTGGATCAAATCAATATTGGGAAAAGTCAATCCTTCCTGCTGACCGGAGCGAACGAGCAGCGGCCGATATATCTCAAAATCATTTACATATACGAGATTTTCATCATAATTTCCTCCCCGAACGGAGTACTGAGAAGTCAATTCACCGCCTGTCCCGGAACTGACTCCGGCAAATAAAACCGGCAACATACTTTCGACGTTTCCGGTGGTGGTTGGTAGCAATCCGATTTCATCCGTTCCTTCCCGCACCATATTATCTGTTTTTATAGCAGATGATTTTACAACTATCGGATCAAAAAAACCTTCCCCTGATTCCAATGCGACATCAAAGCGATTGCGGGTATTTTTTTTCAATCCGCCAAATTTTCCAGGAAAGGTTTTGTAGCCCAGATAGGAATATTCTACGGTAAAGGATTCCTTGGAAGGAACCTTGATTTCATAGTTTCCAAGGGAGTCCGTTGTGATTCCGGTTCCGGTTTCTACTACGACCACTGAAGCAAACTCGATAGGTGCTTTGGTCTGGGCATCGGTGATGGTGCCATACAGGATAGTTGATTGAGCTTGTGTTCCTGAGAGAAAGAGGAGAATGGTCAGGAAGGAAAATATATATTTCATATTTATTGTTGAATTCACGATGTATTGTGGTCTGTTGTTACTTTTTAATATTCTGCCACAAAGAGACTGCCAAAATAGCGTTTATTTGGGAAATGAAAGGTCGTATTATTGTTTTTTTGAATTAAAACGGAAGTTCTTTTCCGTTTATTTAGAATGGATTGACTTATTCTATAATTTGTAATCAGTAAGACAATTAGCAGATTCGGTTGTATTTATTTTGTATAATTAAAATTTTGTAGTATTTTGAATGTATGATTTTGAAAAAGAGAAACACACATTATTTTGAAAAACTAATTGCCCTGATTTACTTTTTTGGTTTGATATTTTTTTGGGGAAGTTACGGTTGGATGGAATATCTCGTTTTGAAAATTGTCGCTTTGATTCTATTTATGGTATGGGGAATTTATTATTGGAAAAATGGAAGGATAAGTAAAAAGGAACTGGAAAGTTTGGAGGAAATTACTTTACAAAAAATGGAGCGGTGGGATAAGCATGTCCTTGGGCTGGATATATTTTTATTTTTCTCCCTTCTGTCTATGCTTGTAGTAGAAGCCGTAGAAAATAGTTCTTATATATCAATTATTGGTCTTATTGTAACTTTTATAATAGGAGGTTACAAAATAAGAGATTACTTTTCGGGCAACTATAAGACCATTGAATCTTTGTTTTTGACTAAGGAACAAATTATTTTTTATGCCCTCGATGACAAAGTTATAGATATTAAAAGTATTAAATCTATAGAAGTGGAAAATGAGTGCTTGTATGTTTTTGGACCAGATTGTCGTATTCTTTTTATTTTAAAACAAATCAATGAGGGAAACCCTGCTATTTTTTTATCCGCACTTGCGGAGATAAGCAATAAAAAAATTGAATATAAAACAGAAAATGATGCTAAAATATATCAAATATAATATTCTTAAAAATATTCTTGTGGTATTTTTGGTTGTGCTGTTTGTTCGAGCAGGGAAAAGTTGTTCTTGTCCGTCAGATTTTAGTATTGAACTAGCGACTGGTATTTACCCCGTAGTAGTACAGGGAATAGTAATCGATTTAAAAGAGCGGAACTTTAAATCAAAGGTAAAGGAGCAAAATGTTCCTGGGTTTTATTTTGAAGTTTCATTACAAATAATAGAAACGTACAAAGGAAAAAGCAAGGCATCAATAATTCAGATTTTAACTCCGCGGAGTAGTTGTGGGGTGAAATTTGAATCCGGGAAAAATTATATAGTTTATGGGAATTCTAATGTTTATGCTTCTGAAGTTTTGGTGGGGGAAGGGGGTAAATCATTAGAGAATTTGTCAAATACGATTTGGACAGATGTTTGTAGCCGAACAAGTGAGGCTACAACTTCTGAAATTGAAGGCATCCGTTCAGCTATAAAAACAAGGGTAACGCAAAATGATTTTTTGGCCTTACTTGAACCCCTTTTGTATTCTCCTGTTTTGGATTTAACAGCCGATACCATTCTGGTTCAGATGGAACAATTTTCTTCTCTTTTTGAAATTGATCCTGCTTATCTGGGTATTTTTCAAATTGGAAAATTTACCGTAAAATCAAAACCACTTTTAATTGAAAAACTTCGGCTATCGGAAATTCCTTATTCGCCAGGCATTGCTTTTTCCCCTGTTTTAAATAAGAGAGGTAAAAAATTACATTTTAAGTATATTGATAAGTTTGGTATGAAAAAGTTTGGGGAAGTAAAGAGGGATGAACATTCCGGTAAAATCAATATCTTGTTTAGAAAAAATGATCGGTTCCGTTTTAAATAAATTCATCTTTCTCTTGATCCTATTTTCCATTTTCCAAAGTTGCAAAAATCCTATTACACAGTGGCGTTATAAAAAAATGGAAAAAGCTATAAGTATTTTAGCAAAACATATACAAGAAAGTAAAAAGCATTCCATTTATCCCGAAGTCAAAAATCAATTTGATGATACCTTGAAGGTGTGGAGCCAAAAAAATCGCAATCACGGTTTTTATAAAAATAAATCCTACGATATTCACACGTTGATTTTTAACCGGGATTATGATCGGGTTTTGATCATTGTTTATAAGGAAAAAGAAAGGAAGAATGTCGCTTTTAATGATATGTTTTCCGGATATAAAAAAGAAGGCCAGTGGCATTTTATTTCTAATGGCGTACCAAAATTTGGATTGGATATTTCAGAAGTGGCAGATCAAATTGGCGACCCTAAAACGTATTCTATACAAAACGTATATCAAAATCTTATTAATGATGGTCTTGTGCGCAGAGGGAGGGTGCGGGCTCCCTATTTTGAGAAATGGCTCGAATAGTACCGGCAGATTTGAGCATAAATGATTAACTGCCGAACTTTTCGGACAAACATCCTGCCGTGAAAATGTCGGGCTATGCCTTGACATTCATCGTCAGGTGGAACACCTGACAGGAAGAGGAAAGCCGCACCCTTTAAGGCCAATGTCATTTACATAAGCAAAAAAGGTGCAGCGCACCGGCCCTATTTGTAGAAAAATGGTTTGGAAAAATTCCAAAGGGGCGTAGCCTCGTCCCCATATTTTACGGGGGATTTTATGGGGACGAGGCTACGCCCCTTAAAATAATTCGGATAATTGATCTAAAAATGGAACCGGGCGCTGCCCCTCAAAAATCCTTATGTCAATGACATTGCCTTTAAGGCAAAATAATCGTATCCCGGTCAACCGAATACCCGGTAAAAATTCCGAGCCCACCTTCAATATTGGATTCTATCGTAACAGGCGTAGCAAAGGGATTGCCATTCGCACTGGCAGCCGCTTGTGTAGATTCAAAATAATTATAATAATCTTCTGTAATGTGATAGATGGAAGAAATCAAAGTATCTCCTTTGCTAAATTCAAAACCGGAGCCAAAAGTTACTGTTTCTCCATTGGCAAATCCATCATCAACAGAAAAATCCTGCTCCGGGAAATTCGTCAGTGAAGTTTTGTGCATTTGCCTTCTGTAAAAGTTTGCCCTGCTGCCATCGTCCTGAAAACGGGTGAGCAAATAGGACAACGAATCTTCATTATACTTATAAATTAAAGTGTCAATTTCTACGGGAGGCATAATAGTTGTCGTTGCTGTCAATTCATTGCCGGAAGTATCTCGTATATGTAAAGTATAGATTTTGTTGTAATCAAAGGGGAGGGTTTCATTAGACAAGTAATTGGCAAACTGAGCTGTTTCAGGATTAAAAAATATACTATTTTCAAGAATGATTTCCTGATCTTCTGTAGAGATTTTTACCTCAGCACTGTTCTCGATCGGATATTCTATTTCCCCATAAAAATCCACCGTACGCGTCAGGGACAACCGAATGGGCTGCCCGGCTTGTAAATAACATTCGACGACCAACTCCGGCTCAAAGGGAGGTAATTCTATTTCGATTTCTCTTTCGAGATTACAACTAATTAAAATTGAAAGAATAAATAAAGTTGAGATATATTTTTTAGTAAAATTCATTTTTTATTATTTTGTATCGGTGGTTTTAACTGAGTGTCATCAAAGTGTTTTCGCCAGAGTTTCCGTCAGGCGGGGACGCCTGACGGAGCGAGAT
>JAHDCK010000324.1 GCA_020629915.1 Saprospiraceae bacterium | reverse complement strand
AATCAAAAATTCATTTCAAATTAAATATAATATTATTGCGTCCAGTTACTTAGTCGATATAAATTGATTAGTTGTTTAAAAAAACAGGAAGCACGATAAGACTCAACAACACCTTCATTTGCATTTTACATCTGCAAAAATTTTTAGTCTTTAAGCACTCACTTTTGAATACAATGGCTTCCTGTTTTAGTTGTATTTTTTATAACTGGATTCGAAGAGATGAAAACTCGAATTTCTTTTTTTGAATACAATACAGAGTTACGAAGGATAGACCTAAAAAGTGAAGTTTTTACCTTACAATGTTCTGAATAGTAAGTTATATGTTCTGAACGGTAAGAAAGAGGGTTTGGAAAGGCATTTTTATTCGCGTTCCACCGAAGTTTCCCAAACATCGTATTCCCCCTGAAATTTATCTGCCAGTATTTCCAGGTGAGAGACGTGATGGTGTAGATAGAATCCAGATAAACAAAATCCTCTCTCCAAAACTGAATAGTGTAGGGGAGGTCACCTTCTGCATCCTCCTCTTTTTTCGCGGAGACAATATCAAACTTTTGCGCCTTGATATTCTCCTGAAATTCATTCATTTCATTTTCACGGGAAAAGTATGCCCAGTGATCCACTCTGCGGGGTTGGGTCAAAGGGTCGCCTGCCTCTTGTAGTGTTCTGACCACATCCCGATCGGACATATAGTTTCGGGTGGCTTCATTTGGATATAAAAATGTAGTATATCTTTCCCAGTTTATATCTTCTGCTAGTTCAATTTCATATTTTAACTCCGGATATTTTAAAGAAAAATAGGCATCGAGCATTTTATTTACATTGCCTTTTTCTTTTATATAAAAATAAATCTCCCGTTCCTTCATCCCGGTAAAACTGCCAACCGGAATATTTGCCCCAAACTTTTCCACAACTTCGTACACCTCATCCTCTATTCCCTGTAGAAATTTCAATTCATCATCTTCTGGAAACTGATCCTCCCGGCTGGTTTCGTATTTTAGATTTATTATTAAAACATAAGTATAATCTTTTATAGGAGCTTCCTCAATTATATCCATTCGGACAACAGTAGAACCCGGAAGATCCTCTTCGTAAATCGCAATGTAGTTGTCCCAGTATTCGGTAGATTCCTCCTGAGTGGATTCATCACAATTTGAAAATAGCAAAAGAATTATTAATGGAAAATATTTCATATTCTTTTTTTTGTAAAGATAGAATATTTTTTATTTTAAAGTAGTTCCTCTTTTATTTATTTGCACAAAGATAATTTTTTTCGATATATAAGATGCCATCAAATATCTTATGTAGAATGCTTTTACACTCTTTTGGTGCACCCTGCCTTTCATCCAAAAGGGCGAAATTCCATTTGTATTTTTAAATAAAATAAAAGCTGTTTTATACTTATATGAATATATTTTTATATCAAACCTGCTTGCATTTAAAACGAATCCATTATCTTTGCACCTTTGCCCTGCCGTTCTAACAAACCTATTCCTAATCTGCAAATTTATTACTAATAACATGAGATATTATTTTATAATTATTTTATTAATAATTGGCAGCCATTTCAGCTACGGACAAAACATCGATCAAAAAGTGGACAGCCTGCTCAGCCTCCTGACCCTCCAGGAAAAAGTAGGTCAAATGACTCAGATAGAACGCAATGCGCTTGTGAGTATGCAGGATCTCGCCTCCTATGGAATTGGTTCTATCCTCAGCGGTGGTGGCTCCGCTCCTTCACCCAATACACCCGCCACCTGGGTTTCCATGTACGACAATTTCCAGAGCATCGCCCTGCAATCCAATCACAGCATTCCACTCATTTATGGAATTGATGCCGTTCATGGACACAATAATGTATATGGTGCGGTCATCATGCCACACAATATCGGAATGGGTTGTACCTGGAATCCTGCACTCATCCAGGATGCTTGCGAGGTGGTCGCCAGGGAAGTTGCTGCTACCGGAATCGACTGGACCTTCGCGCCTTGCATCGCTGTTCCCCGCAACGAACAGTGGGGGCGCACCTACGAGGGATTTGGCGAAACACCAGAAGTTCAAAAAGTAATGGCCGAGGCAAGCGTGCTTGGTTTTCAGGGAACAGACCTCAGCGACAATGAAACCATCGTCGCCTGTGCCAAGCATTTTGTAGGGGATGGTGCAACGACCAATGGCATCGATCAGGGCAATGCCGAAGTCTCAGAATCGGAGTTGAGGAACATCCACATGGAAGGCTATATCGATGCCATCAATGCCGAAGTCGGAACGGTGATGGCGTCTTACAATAGTTGGAACGGCTTGAAATTACACGGGCATAGCTACCTGCTTACAGATGTATTGAAAAACGAATTGGGCTTTGAGGGATTTGTGATTTCGGATTGGCAGGGCGTGGATCAGGTGGATGGCGATTACCGCACCGCTATCAAAAAATCGATCAATGCCGGGGTAGATATGGTGATGGTTCCGTTTCAATACGAGGTTTTTATCAATCACCTCATCAGCCTCGTGCAGGATGGGGAAGTGAGTATGGATAGAATTGATGATGCGGTTAGAAGAATTTTAAAACAAAAATATTTATTAAATTTATTTAATGAACCCTTTGCCGACCCTTCCCTCGCCAGCCAAATCGGAACACAAAATCACAGGGACGTAGCCCGGCAGGTCGTTCGGGAATCATTGGTTTTACTCAACGCCAAAAACGATATTTTACCCCTGCAAAAAAACGGTCAGAATATTTTAGTCGCCGGAGAATTAGCGGATGACCTTGGAGCACAATGTGGCGGCTGGACGATTTCCTGGCAGGGTGACAATGGCGATATTACTCCGGGGACCACCATCCTTCAGGGGCTTCAAGATGCGGTGGGAAATTCTACGATAACTTATTCTTCGGATGGAACGATTTCCGGTAATCCGGATGTAGCCGTTGTAGTCGTCGGAGAAAAAACACCTTATGCAGAGAGTGGGGGAGATACAAATGATTTAAATATTGAAGAATCAGATATTAATTTAATTAAAACGATAAAGGAAGCGGGGATTCCGGTCGTAGCTTTGTTGGTTTCCGGTCGCCCGATGATTTTGAGTGAGCCGCTTGCCTATACGGATGCGATGATGGCCGTTTGGTATCCCGGCACGGAAGGCGATGGCATTGCGGAGGTTTTGTTTGGAGATTTTTTGCCCAAGGGACAGCTCACCCACACCTGGCCTGCTACGATGGAGCAGGTGCCAATCAATGTAGGAGATGCTGATTACGATCCCTTGTTTGCCTATCAGCACGGCCTTCAAAATTTTCCTGCTGCTGCTCAGTCGTCGGAGATGTCTCCCTATGCGGCTACGACCAGCCGGGATGGTCAGGCCATTATTTTGGCTGTGTCGGATGGAATAGAAATGATGAATGCCACTGCGGATGATTTTGATGTTATAATATATGGAAATATATTAAATGATGCAATTTCTTCAATTGATCAAGCTACGTATGATTCAAGCATTTTAATTTTTAATATGAATAATACTGTCTTGCCTGGTGTAGATGTGCGTTTGAATTATTCTGGTGGGAACATTTCGGGGAATGGTTTGGTGTTGGAAGATTTTACATATTTTTATGTGCATAATGCCGTGGGGAATGCCAGTTTAATTCATCCCATTCCGGGTAGAATTGAAGCGGAGGATTTTGCCTCGATGGAAGGAATTCAAGTTGAACCTTGCACTGAAGGCGGCGAAAATGTCGGCTATATCGAAGCGGGTGATTGGATGAAATACAACGTGGAAGTCAATCAAACGGGCTTGTATAAAATGACGGCTCGTCTGGCTGGGATGGAAGGTGGAAATCTGCTGTTGACCTTTAATGATACGATTCCTTTTTACATGGGATATGATGCGACTTTTGGCTGGCAAACCTGGGAAAATTTTGAGCGGGAAATGGTGCTGGATGCCGGCCTATATGAAATGCAATTGCACGCTCTCAATGATGGTTTTAATATAAATTATTTTGATTTTGAATATTTGAATCCTGTAAATACAAATTTACCAGATCAGACGATTGATAAAATTTCCGTGTTCCCGAATCCGGTTTCTGATATTTTGAATCTTGAATTTTATAATAATAAAAGCAAAAATGCTACGATTCGACTACTGGATGTGACGGGTAGAAAAATGATCGTATTATATGAAGGAGAAATAAAGCATGGAGAAAATACACATTCTTTTGATTTGAATTTGAATTGGCCGGAAGGATATTATTTTGTAGAAATTCAGGATGAGGAACGGCGGTATTTTGAGAAGATCTTTATGGGGAAGTAAGCTTATTGTTGTATGTGGAATAAACGGAATTTATCATTTTGACAGAAAAAGAAATGGTTCTTTGACAAATCCCGCGGAGCATAAAAACCGTTAAAACGGTTGTCCTTACTACTCGTTGACTCTCAACCCACAACTAATTGAACTTAAATAAATAACCGCCGAACTTTGAAAAACAAAAAAATAGAGTTGTCATTTCGACGATAGGAGAAATCTTCTCTAGGAAATGGAAAGCTGATTCCTAAGAAAACTCCAAAGTTTAAACAGGGAGCCTTTGTTCTTTGCCTCGTAGAGAAGATTTCTCGGCAAGCCTCGAAATGACAAATCATTATATGTTTTTGTTTAATAATTTATAGTTTTATTTTCGTCGGTTATTTTTTTAAAACCAATAAGTTGTGGGTTAAAAGAAGTTCGGAACACCTAACCGTTTTAACGGTTTATCACGGGATTTGTCAAAGAACCAAAGAAATTAAATTAGACTGGCGTTGGCTTTGCCTACGCCAAAAAGTGTAGAGAGGTTTTTAACCTCCTATTCCGCAGATTAAAAAACCTGATGATTTTATTGATAACACATTAAATAATTTAATCTATTCTAGCCTTTCATCTCAGATGTTCCACAAATTTTCGTGTCAGGTGTTCCACAAATTTTCGTGTCAGGTGTTCCATAAATTTTCGTGTCAGGTGTTCCATAAATTTTCGTGTCAGGTGTTCCACCTGACACACTCATCAAGCAACCTGTATTTTACATAAGCAATTTTTAATATAAAAATTAATCCATTCTAACCTTCCCGGTCTCCCTAAAAAACGCCCAACTCTCCAAGGCCGATTTTTCATTTTCCGGTAAAGCATCCAACAGGGCCGGGGCCACAAATTTGGCTTCCCGGACTTCCTCCTTATCTATGGGATTGATTTGCCCTTTCCATTCATTAGAATAAAATTCTATAGTAAAATATTGAATTTGATCGCCGTTAGGGTAGGTGACGGACTCCCGTTTTGGATTAGAACTTATGCCAATAACTTCCATAGAAATAATTTCGATGCCTGTTTCCTCCAGCACTTCCCGTTTTATACATTCCGAAATAGTTTCTCCTTCCTCCAAACCTCCGGCGGGCAATCCCATCTTTCCATTGTCTTTTCTTTCTATAATTAAAATTTCATTTTGATCATTTTCTACAATAATCCGGGCAGCGGGATGTATAAACTTTTCATGGCCGATTTGATGGCGTATTTTTTTGATGTAGGTGTTCATT
>JAHDCK010000323.1:4590-5550 GCA_020629915.1 Saprospiraceae bacterium | reverse complement strand
TTACTTCTCATTTTATTCTCCCTTCCTCTAACCGCCCAAAACAAAATAAACTTTGCCAGTTTCTCCAATGAAAACCAGTTAGAATTAGTTGGAGATGCTCGTATTGAAAAAGGATTTCTGCGACTTTGCGATGCCCAGGTCTGGAAAAAAGGAGCATTATAAAGAAAAGATAAATGTAACTAATGAGTTTGAAACCACCTTTTCTTTTCGGATTTCTGGCCTCAACTTATCCCCGCATGACGGAGCCGATGGATTTGCCTTTATCATACAAAATGCTATCGCAGATGCTATCGTAGGAAAAAAAGGGGGCGGTTTAGGTTATGAAGGTATTCCTAATTCTATTGTAGTAGAATTTGACACCCATGATAATGGGGAAGGTAGTGGTAATCATATTAGTGTCCATACTAATGGAGTATATGCTAATAGTCCTCATAATAACTCTTCCCTGGCTATTACTCATAAAATTCAACCATTGGAAAATGCTCAGGTTCATCAAGTCAAAATAGAATACAAAGCACATCATTTAATAATATATCTCAACAATATGACTATTCCTGTTTTAAATGTGCCGGTTAGAATTGATAAAAAATTAAACTTAACAAATGGACAGGCTTGGGTGGGTTTTACTGCAGCAACCGGCACTTTGTTTGCCAACCATGATCTTTTATCCTGGAAATTTAAGGAAAACAGAAATTCATTGCCAAAGAAATTTAAAGAGAGGGAAATCGTAAACAGCAAAAAAATCATATTCAATAAAAACAAGTTATCAATAACACTTTACGATCATAAAGTTGAAGATGGGGATATTGTTTCATTAAGACTAAATGACGAATGGATTATACAAAATTACGTCTTAAAAAATGACCCCATCGAATTAAGGGTAGAATTAAAGGATGAAAATAACTTCTTAATTCTACATGCAAAAACATTAGGAGATGAACCCCCAAATACAGTTGGGTT
>JAHDCK010000323.1:0-4580 GCA_020629915.1 Saprospiraceae bacterium | reverse complement strand
GAATTAAATTTATCAAAAAAATTTCCCCAAAATTGGTTTAAAGGAAAAAAAACAAAAAAAATTGTTTTAGAATCCACCTTGAAACAAAGCGAAGCCATTCAAATTATTATCCAGGATTGATTGAGAAACTACATTTTTCCTCACCGCACATTCCCCCGCGGCTTCCTCCCATACTTCCGCTCATACGCCTCAATATGCTCCTGCTCCAAATCCTCCGCCCGTTCCCGGCCCGGAATGTTTTTGATCAAAATCCTAGCAAAGAACCTGGCCCAACCTGCCACTCGATTGAATAAATTCAACTGCCGCCGGACACGACTGGAAAGTCCATCCGATCCGATTTCTTCGGAGCTGATACCATATTTATATACCTCATCTTCTTGTTTGTCGTGAAAAACATATAAGTGATGCGGCTTTTTATTCTTTCTGGAATTGCCGTGGATTTTCATGTGGGGAGGAGTTGCTTTTTAGGAAGGCCAACCTGATTGATTAGAAAAAGTCTCATAATTATATTCGGGCATATAATCAAATGGGGTTCCCTTCTTTTGGAGGTAAGCTTTAGCAGCCAGGTGAACCAGTGGCTCAAAGGTCTGTTCTTTAGGCATCTCACTGGGATTGGAAAGAATCTTTTCGTACACCGACTTTCCATTGGCAATCACACAAGCACGGGCATAGAGAAAATGATCGACAGAAAAGCGTGTACCAGAGGAGTAAGCATATTCCCCCAATGCACTGGCATGTGCTTTCGTATCTAAATGATACAAATATTTAGACAAAATATCTTCAAAAAGATAGATATGACTCACTGGCAGTGCTGCCAAAAAATCAACAGCCGGTTGCAGGATCTGCTGATCCGAATTTTCGCCAGACCAATCCAGCAGGTCGATGATTTTCCAGAATTCCTCTTCGGTAAATGGAGCCTTCCCTTCGCTGGGCAACAAGCGAATTTCTAAATCAAAGTCCGGGTACTTTGATTTAAGTTCCTTCACCCAATCCAGGGTAATGTCTTCTACTTTTAATTTTATTATATCCGGCATTTTATCCAAGATACGGGAAAAAACAGAATTTGTCATTTTCTTTGATTTTTTTAAAGTCCTAGTCATTAAATTTTACAAAACCTTATCCGCCGCATCCAGGATGCTGCTATCAAAACTTTTAAGATAGACGTCCGTGGTTTTGACATCTTCGTGTCCCATACATTCACTGATGACAGCGATGGGAATTCCTTTGCGCTTCAGTCGGGTTGCATAAGTATGACGGGCTACATAAGTGGTGAGTGGCATTCGGATATCCAGTAGCCGGGCAATTTCTTTCAGGTCCCGATTGGTTTTGCCCAGGCATTTTTGTATACGGTATTTTTTCTGAGATTCTGTTTTGTGGAAATCTTTGAACAAGACGGGAAATACATAGTGAAAGTTTTTATCCTTAAAATATTCAAGAATAGCGGCTATGGGTTCCGACAATCCTATGCTTAGCGACTTCTTTGTTTTATTTCTTATATAAGTAATTCTACCATCATAAATATCAGAATATTTCAATTCGGCCATATCGTTAAAATTCATCCCACGGGCATAATAAGAAAACATAAAATACCAATATGAATTTTCCAGCTTTGGATAAGCTTCTGCCGGAAAGATTTTCATCTTTTCCAGATCATCATCGGACAAAGCTCTGGGCTGAGGATTGGATTTTAAATGTCCGAGAGAATAACCATTTCGATTATAAATATTTGAAAAAGGATAATCCTCCCTTCTCATAAAACCTTGTCGGATAGCTTCATTCAAAGTTGCTCGCAGGGTACGCATGTAGTTGTTCACTCCTCCCCCATTACAGCCGTTGGCAAAAAGATGGGTTTCCAGTTTTTTTAAAAACGTATAATCAATATCCTCAAAGTGAATATCTTTTTCATTGGAAAATTTACGCAACATATTTTGAAGTTGCTTATATACGCCTCTTGTATTTATTTTCCCGCTCTTTTTTAAATCCTCGGTTCTTTGAGTAAGAAAATGATCGACGGTTTGAAATTTGGGCAGATTATAAAATTCTCTTTCAAAAGCCTGGAAGGAAAAAATCTTATTTCTTTTTATAAAATCATCTATAATATTTTCTGCACGATATTCTAGGGCATTTAGTACTTTGTTCTTTTTCTTATATTCTAAAAAATTCTTTTTGAGCCGTCCCGATTCTGCATCCCATTGCTCTGGCAAACAATAAATATTAAGGGTTTTATGCAACGTTTTTCGCCGATGATAAATGCGCATCATCACTGCATGTCGGCCATCTTTTCCGGGTTTGGAATGCAAAACAATCTTCACTTTTGCCATAATTTCAAAACTTTAGAATTTGGTAGATTTTGAAACAAAAAAAGGCAATTTTCAGCAAATTGTCAAGTAATTTTATTAATTTTCCATTCCTAAAAAATTCAATATCAACAAGTTATAAAAAGAAACAAAAAGATTCACAAATTGGATATCCCTCGCTGGGGGACGTGAGGTCGCAGGTTCAAGTCCTGTCACCTCGACAAATTGATTATCAAGCAGTTGTGCAAGTTTGCGCAATTGCTTTTTTTTGTTTTGGGGTTTTGGGTTGGGAAATGCTACAATAGAAGATATAAAGAAAGACAAAACTCATTCCTTCATTATTAAAGCAATTAAACTTTTCCTATATTTATCCTTCACCTTTTTAAATAAAATTGCAGTGGATAAAGTAGCTTTGACTGGAATTATTAGTTTTGTACTCCTTTTACTCTCCCCCAATTTCCTTAATGGAAACGAACCTCATATTTTAAAAAATTATAATAATAAAAATGAAGTAACTATACTAACAAGAGCATCTCCAGATCTCTTAAACCCAATCATTTCCTCCTCTGCTGATGCAACTTATATAGAAGGGAATATCTTTTCTGCCATCCTGAGCTATAATCCACAAACCTTGGAAATAGTTCCTATTATGGCGAAGAGCCGCCCTAAAATAACAGAAATTGAGGAAGGAGAATTTGCCGGAGGAATGGCTTTGGAATGGGAGTTGCGCCCGGAATGTACCTGGCCTAATGGAACACCCGTCACTGGACATGATCTTGTTTTTACGATGAAAGCTGTAAAAAATCCGTTAATTCCTGCGGAAATCATTCGTCCTTACCTGAACTTCGTCAGACATATCGAAGTTGACAAAGATAACCCTAGAAAATTTATCGTATACTCTAATGATAGATATATTCTAGCCGAATCCTTTATAGGAACTTTTCCAATTTACCCGGAATATGCTTACGACCCCGAAGGTTTGATGCGAAGTGTTTCTATAAAAATGTTGAATGATACTACCCAAACGGAAATTTTAAAAGAAAATATTCAACTACAAAAATTCGCTAATGTTTTTAATGAGCCTTCTACTTCTATGGATACTACCAAAGTGATTGGCTGCGGTCCCTATGAATTAGAAAAATGGAATGAAGATATTAATTTAATATTAAGAAAAAAGAAAGATTGGTGGGGACACAAGGTGAAAGACAGTCCACACCTTCAGGCTAATCCGGATAAAATAATATATAAATTTGCTTACGACAAGGAAGAAATAAAATCCTTAATCCAACTGGGAATGGTGGATGTCGTATCAGATATTTTGCCCTATACCTTTACCGAACTCAGCGCATCCTATTTTGCCAGCCAGGAATTTAATTTTTACACTCCACCGGCTCCCTCCTATTACTATTTAGGATTAAACCGAAGAAACCCAAAACTCCGTGATGTCCGGGTGCGGAAAGCTCTGGCTCATCTATTGGATATATGTAATACTATAATGAATGGCTTTGCAAGTCCAATTAATAGCCCTATCCATTCTTCAAAAATTTACCACAACAAATCCATACCTATCATCCCGTTTAATCCCAAAAAGGCCAAGACTCTGCTAAGAAAAGCGGGGTGGAAAGACACAGATGATAATGGCATTGTCGATAAAATTATTGACGGTGAAAAAGTACAATTAGAACTGGAATATAAATATAATTCAGGAAACAGTATTAGAGAACAAATTGGTCTGCATCTCCAAAAAACAGCACAACTCGCTGGAGTAAAAATCAACATCAAGGTCCAGGAATGGACAATGTTTTTACACGAAATTAAAATAAGAGATTATGAAATATCTTCCCTGGCCTGGGTGCAGGGAGCTGGATTAGATGATCCTTATCAGATTTGGCATACTTCATCTAGTAAAGGAGAGGGCAGCAACCGGGTAGATTTTGGCAATGAGGAATCAGATAAACTTATCGAAGAAATCCGTTCTACCTTTGACGACAAAAAACGAAATGAATTATATATGAAATTTCAGGAAATAGTCGCAGAAGATCAACCCTATATTTTTATGTTTCAACCCAAGGAAAGAATAGCCATCCACAAACGATTTGAAAATGCAGAACCTTCCCCTATTCGTCCCGGATATTTTGAGACTTATTTTAAATTAAAAAAAGATGAATAATAATTTTCAAATCACAACGAGTGCTTCTATCCAGGATTATGAACAAATCCTTTCCCTCCAACAATCCAACCTGGCCAAAGCACTTTCTCCTGAAGAATTACACAAGGAAGGAT
>JAHDCK010000011.1 GCA_020629915.1 Saprospiraceae bacterium | reverse complement strand
TGAAGATATGAATAACATCTTCTACCCGTTTTACTTTTCTAAAATTAGAAACGTGGGTAAGGATGCGTTCTCCATTGGGAGCAATAGCTTTTTTAAAATGATCTTTATTGGATTTGGAGAATCGTTCAAAGTCAATAAAATTGTATATGACCTGTATGTCTTTTTTTATTTTAAAATGCTTAAGGGTTTCTTCTTTTAGGTTTTGAGATACGGCAGTAACGCCATCGGATTGGTTGATAGAAAATTCAACGACGGGAGTAAAGGCATTATTTTTTCCAACTAAAGTGATGTCTGTTCCGTGCAATGTAGTGACAGTCGGGATTGTATAGCCTTCGCTGGCTAAAATTTGTTTGGCCATAAAGGCAACTGCAGCATGTGGAATCGCATAATGCACATGAAGGAGATCTAGTTTTTCATATTTTATAACATCGACTAGTTTACTGGCAAGAGCAGTATCGTAGGGAGGATATTCAAACAAGGGATAATCTGCAGAGCTTACTTCATGGTAGAATAAATTTTCATGGAAGTGAGTCAATCTGGCTGGTTGGCGATAGGTGATGAAATGGATCTTGTGTCCTTTTTGAGCCAAAGCTTTTCCGATTTCTGTGGCAACGACACCACTTCCACCAAAGGTTGGATAGCAAACGATTCCGATTTTCATAGAGTTATGTTTAATTTTTGGTATAATATTAACCCATTTTACTTTTACAATGTTTTACTATAAATATAAAAAAAGCGCGACTCAAAACTGGGCCGCGCTTTTTAATTATGAAAACAATTTTATTTTGACAGAATTAATTTTTTAAAGGAATACTGATTATCAACGGATACTTTTACAAGATAGACACCTGAGCTATAATCAGCGGTATTAATTTCCATTTTCTCATTAGAAATATTTTCTAACTGACGAACAAACACAACCTGTCCGAGGCTATTAGTGATTTCGACTTTTGCAGTTACAAACGTAGAAAATTCTAAATCCAATACAACTAAGTCAGAAGCTGGGTTGGGGAAAAGATTGAGTTTTTCCAGACTTGAAATATCGGTTACATCAACCAGTCCAACAAATACTTCTTCCGAATCCATACATCCATTGGCGTCAGTAACAGTAACCGAATAACCCGTGGCAGAGATGTCTGTTAAATCTTCATCGGTACTGCTATTGCTCCACTCATAAGTGAACGGAGCTTGCCCGGCGTTAACAGATAAATCGATAGCTCCATCATTGCTGCCCGTTTCTGTTTCCGGAGTAATATTAAAAGATAAATCGAGGTCACCAGGACAAATGAATCCAACCTCAACCGATGTAACTGTAACACAGCCAGTAAGCGTTTCTGTAATAGTAACGGTATATGATCCTGTAGCCAAGTTAGTCGCTGGATTGGAGGTTTGCATATTAGCGTCGTCCCATTGATACGTGTAATCGCTAATATCTCCAAATACGCCCAGAAGAACAGAACCATTTCCTTCCCCGGAAACTTCTTCTGAAATGATGTCATTTCCATCTACTAGGTCACCACAGTCCACAGCAATATTAATATTATCAATATCCACCCACATATCGTTATTAGAACCAGCAGTTTCAGAGAAAAACCGTACTAAAATGCCCTCTCCAACAAAAGGAGTAAGATCAACAGTTACATTTGTCATGGCCAATGTTGGGGTGTGATTGCTATTATCAATGACAGTAACAGTGGTGAAATTATCTCCACAGTCGGTAGAAACTTGTACTTCAAGGTAATCAGATGTTAAAGTAGTTGGTGTAGTTCCTGCGAAAAAGTCAACAAAACGATAATCAAATGTCAATACTTCCTGAGTTTGTATTGGGCCAAAGACAGGTGTTGTAGCTTCCAGAATAGCTGCACCAAAGACATTGGCAGCAAGGACACTTGAAAGGTTATTATGATCCCCAGCCGGAGCCACAAACCCATTAGTAACCCATCCACCCGGAATTACTCCATCTTCAAAGTCTTCTACAATTGGGGTGGAAATAGCAGTTTGTATTTGGGTAGAAATAACATCATTGAATGCTAGCATATCTCCGGAGAGATTGGCTGTTCCTGTGAGGGTATAAGTGCCAAAGGCAGATAAATCAATATTACTAAAAGTGACAACTACAGATTCTCCGGGGAATAAAATTCCGGAACCAACAACCTGATTTGCCATTTGGCTTCCTGCGCCGGAGACATCAAGATTAACAACGAGGTTATTAACTGCCAGATCGAGGGTGTCTAAGCCGGAGTTAATAATGGTAACATCCACATCTTCATTACCCGTATAGCAAGTAGCAGCACTTTGTATACTAATATTTGATGCTGCAGCATCAATATTAGCAGGAACATACATAAAGATATCATCTACCCCCATTCCTTCAAATTGTACAGAGCCGTCACTGGAAAAGACAAACCGAATACGAGCATCAGAGACCCCGGCAAGACCGGTTAAAGTATGAGCGGCGACTACCCAACCTGTAAAACCTCCGTCACCTTCCCAGTAATCATTAAAACTATTATACCAATTAATTCCGGTTCCATTAGCTCCTAATTTAGAATAAGTTGCTCCGCCATCTGTTGATACCTCGACCCAACCTTCATCAAACCCGGATTCAGAATCAAAATTGATAGAAAATACAAATAGAGGATCCTGGATAAGTGAAGAGAAATCTAAGCATGGAGAAGTCAAGAAAGACAATTCACCAGGATTATAAGGGCCGGTTAGGTTTGTAACGTATGCATTAACACCACTGGCAGCTGAGTTAATAGTAGTTCCGCCAGGCACCCCAAATTCCCAGGAGGAGTTTGTTCCACTTGCGATCCAACCTCCGTTACCAGACTCGAAGTCATTGGTATAAGGGAAATTATTTACTAAAGGAATACTATTGACATAATAAACAGTCGTATCGTTAAGTGGGTTATCATCCGGCATTCCATTGAGAAGAGTTGTCCAGGCTTTTACCTCGTAAGTTCCCGGTGCAGAAAAATCTGCAAGGGTATTGAAGGTATACTCTACAGTGAGGTTGGGATTAGATGTTTCTGTAAAATATTCCTCAACAGGAGGTCCGTTATTGATAGAATAATAGGTTTTAATTATGGTTTGAGGATTTGCTCCGTAATTAAAAATTGTCATTTTTATTGTATCAGAACCAGAGAATCCACAACCATCCTGATTGGGACCAAAAACGGAAGTTGCGCCTACATCATTAATAGGTTGCTCTCTGAAAAACACATCATCAATGGCCATGTCGCTTGTGAAATCTCCGGTCATAACACCCGAGAAACGAGCCCGTACAGTATTACCAGCGAAGGCAGATAAACTAATAATGGTATCCTGCCACATATCTCCCTGATCACCCGTAAGGGAGAGAATATTTGTCCAGGAGCCAGAGCCAAACGGAGATTCTATTTCTACATTTAGGGTACCCATTCCTGCTCCAAACATGTGGTAATAAAATTCTAATTCAGGATTGGAAAGTCCGGAAATATCTACACCAGGAGATTGTAAAATAGCTTGGGCTCCCGAAGCAGGGCCGGAAGATTCTGTGTACAAATAAAAATCGCCACTATAGGCATTTTGAGGGCCGGTATTTACAGAGCCAGTAGGACCACTAAACACAGTCCAGTCAAAATCATCATTAAGGTCATTCCGCCAGCAATTGTCCAGAAGACCATTGTCTTCAAAATCTTCTAAATAAGGGGCGATTTGGATTCCACATAGAGTTGTAACATCAATGGGTCCAATTTGAGCGGAAATATCTCCACTACCACAATCTTCATATAAATAAAGATCGTAACTCGTATTTTCAGATAAACCCGTTAAAGTAAAGGGATTAGATGTAGCGTTTACAGTTGTTCCTGTGCCAGGAGTAAATCCAGTAGGACCGTATTCAATTACAGTTGTGATTGCATTCCCTCCAGGGTTCCAACTGATTTCTGCTTCATTACCTGTAATATTATCAGCTAAAAGGAAGGAGGGGTTCGGGCAGGGTGGAGCTTCGTCAATCAGGACATCATCAACAGCCATATCGCTGGTAAAACTAGCCCCACAAACTCCTACAAATCTAACTCTTACAGTTGGGCCGGTTGCAGAGGCTAAACTTGCAAAACCTTCGAGCCAGAAATTTCCCTGATCACCAGAGGTCAACCATATATTTGTCCAGTTATTTGCGCCAGCTGGCGATTCCATTTGTACAATCATGGTTCCCATATCAGCCCCCCACATGTGGTAATAAAACAATAGAGAAGGAGTAGTTAAGCTACTAATGTCCACAATTGGAGAGGTTAAAAAGGCCTCATTACCTTGTGGAATCCCACTTGTTTCGGTATACATATAAAAAGCACCGGAATAAGCATTAGTAGGACCCGTATCAATGGAGCCAGTTGCACCTGAAAGAGGAGTCCAGTCGAAATCATCATTAGTTTCGTTTGTCCAGCAATTATCAAGTACTCCTCCATCTTCAAAATCTTCAAAATAAGGAGCGGAAAAAGAGCCACAAGTAGTGTTAAACAATACTGGCCCAATTTGGTCGGATTCATCTCCCAAACCACAAATTTCAGTAACATACACGTCATAAGCTGTATTGGCTGTAAGTCCAGTGAGGAGGTAGGGATTATCAGCGGTATTAACAACGGTACCTGTACCGGGAATAAATCCCTGAGGACCATATTCAATATCAGCAGTGGTAGCTACGCCTCCGGTTTGCCAACTGATAGAAGCCGAGACATCAGTTACTCCGGTTACCATCAGCAAAGATGGGTTGGGACAGGTTGGAGCTTCATCCACGACAAATTGATCGATAGCCATATCACTTGTAAATCCTGCTCCAATAACACCAGTAAAACGAGCAGAGATAGTATTTGAACCAGCAAATGGAACCAAGCTTACAAAAGCTTCGGACCAGGCATTTCCCTGATCACCGGATAGAGACCAAACGGTAGTCCAGTTTCCAGAACCGGAAGGAGCTTCGACTTCCAGATTTAATGTTCCCATATCAGCACCCCACATGTGGTAGTAAAACCGAATGGAAGGAATGGAAAGAGCAGTAATGTCAATAGGTGGTGTGGTCAACAAAGCTTGAGCACCTTGTGGGGGTCCAGAAGCTTCCGTGTATAAATAAAAACTGCCGGTATAAGCACCTGATGGCCCGGTATCAATTGAGCCTGTTGCACCAGTAAAAACTGTCCAATCTAAATCATCGGATAATTCATTGACCCAGCATGGATTAAGAACTCCACCTGCTTCAAAACTCTCGGTATAAGGAGCTATGATTGTACCACAACTGGTATTAAAAAACTCAGGTCCAACATAGCCACTGGTATCACCGGGCATAGTCCCACAAACATCTCTCACATAGACATCAAAGGAAGAGGCAGCAGGTAATCCAGTGATGGTTTCCGGGTTGTTTGTAGTAGAAACAACGGTTCCTGTACCTGGGATAAATCCAGCAGGGCCATATTCTATTAAGGTAGAAATAGGAGCGGCATTAGATGTCCAACCTACTGTTACGGCGGTCATCATTGGAGTGAGGATAATATCACTGGGGGCTGCACAAGTTGAAATAGACATATCCAGCGTATAATTACCTCCACCAGTTCCATAAGCATCTACTACGATATAATAGGTGTTCCCGGCAGTAAAAATTAAACCAGGAAGGGCAGAGACAAATGCATTTGGGAAAATGGGAGCATTATCACATCCATCATCGTTGCAGGCAAACTGAGTACCTGTTATACCTGTACCTGGAGTGGGGCAGGTGTTTTCATAAACATACATTTTCGTGTCGTAATCTGTTTGGCCGGTACATAGGGTTAAGCTGACCTCCTGGTTTGCAGTTGGGGTGTAAGAGTAGACAACATCAAAACCGCCAGTTACGGCAAAATTGCATTCTTCGTTATAATCATCATTGGCAGCAGCAGTGCTCCCGTTATCTGTAAAAGAAGAAATACCGGTTGGAATTACGGTTGCGGTAGTACAATCTTCTCCCCCTCCAAGCTGAGCAAGTGACAAAGTAGTCCAGGAGGTAAATAAAATCAACAGAAAAGTAAACTTGTTCATGAACTGTTTTTTTATGATTCAAATAAGGTGACAAAGCACATTAGAAATACTAAAAAGGAAAGATAGAGTAAATATATCTCGTTGAATATGAGTAATTTAGGGTAATTTAGTCGTATTGCCCTTTATCCTGCTTCTATATTCCCAAAAGTGTAAAACCAAAAATACCTAATATTATGAGAATTACAAATACGGAAAGAAAGGAATGTCCGCTTTCCTACTCTAATTTTGTTTTTGGAAAGTGTTTGAATTACTTCATTAATGTTAGGAAATGAACTTTTTAGAGAGTATAATGTTTCACTTTACCTGAACTAAAGAGCGAGTTTCCTGATTTTTTTAATTTAAGGAATTGTGCTGTTTTTTGTATAAAAACAGGATGACGTATATTTAGGGATTATTAATTAAATCACTTTTATTAATATTTGATTTGGCTGTATATTCAATAGGGGATTTAGAGAAGTTAACGGGCATCAAATCGCATACCTTGCGGATTTGGGAGCAGCGGTATCAGATTATTCAGCCAAAGCGAACACCAACGAATATTCGATATTATGATGATGATGATTTAAGAGCATTGTTGAATATTGCTTTGCTTAACAAGAATGGGTTTAAAATCTCTAAGATTGCCAAAATGACAGAGCATGAGATCCGTGAGAAAGTATTTTCTATATCGGATGTAAAGGTAAGTGGCGAGGCTCCTTTAGATGCGCTGACCATTTCGATGTTAGAACTTGATGAGGCCAAATTTGATAAAATAATTTCTACTCATATTCAGCAAATAGGATTTGAGGCAACGATGATTCAAATCATCTTTCCTTTTCTTGAAAAAGTAGGTATGTTGTGGATGACTAATTCCGTAACAGCCATTCATGAGTATTTTGTAACCTACATAATAAGAAACAAGACCATTACTGCTATTAGTGACCTATCTCACAAGTCTAGTGAAGATGCACCTTTGTTTTTTATTTTTCAGCCAGAAGGAGAACAGCAGGAACTCAGTTTTTTATTCCTGCAATTTTTATTAAAATCAAGAAACCACCAACTGATTCATTTGGGGCAGTCTTTAAGTTTGGAGGAAGTAGGGGATGTGTATAAAATCCGAAAACCAGATTATATTTTTACAATGCTTAATCAGAGTCCGGCATCTGGCTCCATTCAGGATTATATCAACAAACTGACCCATCTTTGCCCCGAATCTCATATACTACTTACGGGTTTCCAGGTCGTTGGAAACAAGGTCGTTTTACCTCCAAGAGTACAAACCTTAAACAGTCTTCAGGAAACGGTTGCTTTTGTGGAATCCCTTCGTTAATTCTTCTCCTTGCCCTTTAATTCTAAGATAAAAATCAAAGAACATTTCCTACCTTGCATTACTATTTGTTTTTAATTACAATTTTTTATTATAACATGAAATTTAATACAAAATTACTCCATGCCGGGATTACACCTGACCCCTCTTCGGGTGCTATTATGACACCTATCTTTCAGACATCAACTTATGTTCAGGATGCTCCGGGCGAGCATAAGGGATATGAATATGCCCGAACTCAAAACCCAACCCGAACGGTTTTGGAAACGAATCTGGCTGCACTTGAAAATGGAAAGCATGGCGTCTGTTTTAGCAGCGGGATGGCTGCGATGGATGCGATTATGAAATTGTTGAAACCAGGCGATGAAATTATTTCTACCAATGACTTGTATGGCGGATCTTATAGATTGATAACTAAAGTATATGAAAAATATGGGATAAAAGGTCACTTTATTCCCATGCAGGATATGAGTGTGGTAGAAAATTATATAAATAAAAATACTAAATTAATTTGGGTGGAAACACCAACGAATCCCATGCTCAATATTATTGATATAGAAGCGATTTGTGCCCTGGCCAAAAAGCATGGTGTTATGGTTTGTGTGGATAATACTTTTGCCTCTCCTTACCTCCAAACGCCTCTTGATTTAGGTGCGGATATTGTGGTTCATTCTGCTACGAAATATTTGGGTGGACACTCGGATGTTGTACATGGAGCAGTCATTGTGAAGTCAGATGAAATAGCGGAGGAGCTTCGTTTTATCCAAAATGCTGCGGGGGCTGTACCTGGGCCGCAGGACTGTTTCCTAATTTTGAGAGGAATAAAAACGCTTCATGTTCGGGTACAACGCGCTTGTGAAAATGCGCAGCAGATTGCTGAATTTTTAAAGAGACATGATAAAATAAAGAATATTTATTATCCTGGCTTTAAAAATCATCCAGGGCATGATATAGCGAAAAAACAAATGAGACATTTTGGTGGAATGGTATCTTTTGACCTTCACGATAATCGCATGGAAGTGGCGACAAAAGTTTTGAGTAATACTCATTATTTTTCTCTTGCAGAATCATTGGGTGGAGTAGAAAGTCTCATCGGTCATCCGGCGAGCATGACTCATGCTTCTATTCCGTGGGAGGAGCGACAAAAGGTTGGGTTGACGGATTCGTTAATTCGACTGAGTGTAGGAATTGAAGATATTGATGATTTGACTGCCGACCTGAATAGTGCATTAGAACAGTTAAGTTAAATTTTATTTTATATAAAAAATTATAACGCGAATCATAGTTAAAAATGATTCGCGTTTTTTATATGATAAAAAATAACCTGCTATTACCTGTTGATTTCCTTTCAATTTCCCAAAATGGGAGCAAAATTATTTATTTTCAAACAGTTTAAAACGCCCGTAAAATCGTCTTGAACGCCCGTTCTTTCAATATTTTTAATAAAAAAGACAGGTTTTTGGTGTCACAAATTGATAATAAATAAAAATTCTTGCCTCTCCTTCCGACTTACCTTGCAAGAGCAATGTGAGAAAAACATCTGTTTCCCCAACTCCCCATCTGATAAAAATTCTCACTGCGTTACACAAAATTATACACACACTTAATAATTGCAAACTACCCAAGCACCACCCTCGCAATTATTTAATTCAGATAAATAAATCGATCATGACAAAATTATACCTATACTTTATTGTGCTATCTGCTATTGTGCTAAGTGGCTTGCAAGTGAAAAACTCGTCGACAAATTTTGCTTCAACACATACGTGTTCTTCACATAATCAGACTTCAGGAAATCACGTCTGTCATATTGCTCCTTCTCCTGATCCAACGATTTTAACTCAACCGGATGGTACTACGCTTACGGCGAAAATTTTAGGAAATCGCATCGTCAATTATCTGGAAACTACAGATGGTTATACCATAATAGAAGATAAAGATGGTTACTACAAATTCGCAGAAAGAGGACTGGATGGTGATTTGATTGCTACGAATACCCTCGCTACTGATCCCGGAACCAGAACTGCTACGGATAAAGATTTTTTAAATAATATTTCAAAAAATTTAAAATACGAAGGTAAAACACTGGAACAAAAAAAGGAGGCATTTGCTCAAAAGCAAATGGCTGCTCAGAAGAATGGCCCTGCGGCTGTTTTTCCTTCTACCGGAACTCATAAAGCTATCTTGCTTTTGATTGATTACCCCGACCAGCCTTTTTCCCATACCAATACAGAGTTTAATAACTTATGTAATTTAAATGGATATAGTGTCAATGGTCAGGCCGGAAGTTTTAAAGATTTTTACTACGATGTTTCCTACGGAAATCTGACGGTGAATACCGACGTTTTGGGTTGGTACACAGCGTCCCAAAACAAAGCGTACTACGGAGATGAAAGTACAACCCGTGCTACGGATCTCGTGCGTGAAGCAGTAGATGCAGCCGAAGCAGCCGGAGTTGATTTCTCTCAGTACGATGGTGATGGTGATGGATTAGCAGATGTGATTATGGTAATTCACTCCGGGAGAGGACAGGAAGAGTCCGGCGTAGCGGCAGACATTTGGTCGCACCGTTGGGCCCTGGTTGCCGGAGGAAATCACGTAAACTATGACGGTGTTTGGATAAATGATTATATCATTCAGCCGGAAAAATACGGCCCGGCTCAAATTACGAATATTGGTGTTTTGTGCCATGAATTTGGACACGCTTTAGGCTTACCGGATTTGTATGATACGGATGGAAGTTCGGAAGGAATTGGTCGGTGGTGCCTGATGTCTAGCGGGAGTTGGAACAATCAGGGTAGAACGCCTGCGCATTTGTCTGCTTGGTGTAAGCAAGAATTGGGTTGGGCAACGCCGACTGTTTTGACGGGATCAGGAAGCATTCCATCCATGACTTATGTGGACAATGCGGCTTTGATGTATAGAATAAATACAAATAATCCGACTGAATATTTTTTAATTGAAAATCGTCAACAGTTTGGTTGGGATGCTTCCCTGCCGGGTGAGGGATTAGCCATCTGGCATATTGATACAGATAAAACAAGTCTTTGGCCGGGTTCTAACAGCGTGAATAATACCGATAATAATATGGGCGTTCACCTGGAGCAAGCAGATGGAAATGAAGATTTGAATAACGATGTCAACCGAGGGGATGCCGGAGATTTATTTCCGGGTGCAACAAATAATACCACCTTTGATTGTGTTTCTACGCCTGCCTCTTCTAATTACGATGGAACAAATACAGGAATTGCCATTGCGACAATTTCAGAGTCCGGGCCAAATGTATCTTTTGATTATACAGATAATTGTTCCGTTACTTCTGCCAGTTTGGATTGTTCTTCAGCTATTAGTTTGACTTGTGGAACGCCTTATTCCGGTTCTACCACAGGAGCTGTTGCTAATGCAGATACCTATAACTGTAGTACTACGGATGCCGGTGGGCCGGAAATCGTACATACGATTACAACTTCCCAAACTTTAGATATAACAGCTACGCTTAGTAATCTTACAGCAGATTTGAATGTATATATTTTATCTTCTTGTGATGAATCTCAATGCTTGGCTTATGGAGATGAAAGAGCGACTTATGAAAATGCGCCTGCCGGAACTTACTACATCGTAGTAGATGGTGGAACGGGTGTAACAGGAGATTATGATTTAACCGTTGATTGTTTTTGTCGGCCAGGAGGAGGTTCCTCAGGGGAGTGGATTCAAAGTGTTGAATTGGCTGGAATTAAAAATAACTCCGGGAACAATGGTGGCTATTTGTTATTTAATAATATTGTATTCGATCTTTTTAAAGGAAATGATGAAACGATTTTATTGACGCCGGGATTTAATACTTCCGCTTACAATGAATACTGGCGCGTCTGGATTGACTGGAATAGCGATAATGATTTTGAAGATGCCAATGAGTTAGTTTTTGATCCGGGTGCTGCTTCTAGTTTACCTCAGACCGGAACGATTTCTATTCCTTCTAATGTAGGATTAGGAACTTACAGAATGAGAGTGGCTATGAAATTCAATACAGCACCGCTTCCTTGTGAGATGATTTCCTTTGGAGACGTAGAGGATTATTATATAAATATTTTAAATCCAGAAGCAACACCCTACGTAGAAAACTTTGACAGTGCAGTAGCGCCTGAGTTGCCTCAGGGTGCAGCGGCTACAGATTCTAATGACGATGGACAGCAATGGATTACCGAATCTGGTTCTGGTATAAACGGGACAAATTCTATAAAAATAAATACAAATAGTACAGTTATAAATAACGACTGGTTTTTTCTTCCAGCCGTTGAGCTGACCGCCGGAACTGATTACGCACTAAAATTCAAATATAAATCAGATGCATCTAATCCGGAGCGTTTGGAGATTTTTACAGGGACGGAACGTTCCGTTTCAGGTATGACCAAGCGCATTTTTAATGATGATGGTTTTACCTATACTGACTGGCAGGAAATGTGTGTGCGTTTCACCGTCAGTGCTACCGGAAGTTACTTCTTTGGATTTCACGGATACAGTGCGGCGAGTAGTAATTTTATAGTAATTGACGAAGTAGATGTCCGAGAAGATGTAGAAGCTTCTGCCCTTATCATTGAAGATAACGCTAACGATGATGCCTGTACAACTTACTCGATCAATGGCGTTCACGCAGATAATTCCTGGTTTGATATCACGGATGAAAATGGGCACATCGTGGCCTCCGTCAATCCGATGGGGCAAAACCTCGGGACCGTCACTGTAGAAATGAAGGACGCCAGTGGAGTATTGGAAGCCGGAGCTAGTCATACGGGAACAGCCGTTAAGTTATTGCCGCGTTTTTTCAACTTTACCTCTTCTAAATTTGCTCCCGGAACCACTTTTGGAGGAGGAGTGAAAGTGCGTTTATATTATAAAAATGAAGAACTAACAGCATTTAATGCAGACACAAAAGGAAGCGGAAAAGGCACTGCGACCAATTGGAATATGTCAGATTTAAATTATACTCACTACTCCGGAAGTAATGAAGATTGCGATCCGACAAACAATGATTATAGTGGAGCATTTCACAATGATCACATTACATCTTTTACAACATCAATTGTAGGAACTGAAGATCATTGCCTTGAGTTTTCTGTAAATC
Source organism: Saprospiraceae bacterium (assembly GCA_020629915.1). Taxonomy (GTDB): domain Bacteria; phylum Bacteroidota; class Bacteroidia; order Chitinophagales; family Saprospiraceae; genus JAHDCK01. The sequence continues at coordinate 19,589 of JAHDCK010000011.1, read as the reverse complement.
ATTTCTCTGAATTTATCGGTCATGAGCCTTCTGGTGGAGCCTTGCCTGTTGAATTAGTTGATTTTTACGCAGAAAAATCAAACAGTGCCGTACAGTTGTACTGGACGACAGCTACGGAGGAAAACAATGCAGGTTTTGAGGTGCAGAGAAGTATGGATGGAATGGAGTGGGAAGTATTGACTTTTGTAGAAGGAAACGGAACAACTGTAGAAGTTCAAAACTACGAATGGGAAGATAATAACCCCAAGGAAGGCTTAAATTACTATCGCCTGAAGCAGGTGGATTTTGACGGGACAATGGACTTATCAGATGTGGTTTTTGTAGATATGGGCAAGCGGGAAGAAAACCAAATCTCTGTTTTTCCAAATCCAATTGCTTCGGGAAATGCAAGTGTAATGATAGAAGTAGATAATTATCAGGAAGCGCAGTTGCAGGTTTTTTCTGCTACGGGCAAGCAGGTGAATTCCGAATCCGTGGATTTGATCCCGGGGAATAATCGACTGACTGTTTCTGTCGATGATTTGGAGGAAGGATTGTATTTCGTATATGTGAAAATTGGTGCAATTGGTTATAATGCCAAACTAATTGTACAATAAAATATAATTTAAAAAATAAGCTAACACCTTATTTGTAATACGCTCAAAGCCTCTCTGATTTTTCAGAGAGGCTTTTTTACTATAATAATTTCTTTACAAATGTATTGCTCGAAAATCCTTTTTCTATATTTAAATTAATTAAATTTAGCCCTGGTCGTTTTCCTTTTTCGATGCTCCCCAATTCCTGATCAAATCCCAGTGCTTCCGCTCCGTTTAGCGTCGCCCATTTCAAAACCGTTTCAAAATCGAGGAAGGATTGATAACGCAAAATGGTTTTCATTTCTTCCAGGATAGACAATTGCCAATTGGAAGTCAGACTATCCGTCCCGATGGTCATTCGGGCATTTGTATCCAGGAAAGCCTGGTAATCCGGCAGGCGATTCTCGATGTAGAGATTGGCATTGGGGCAGGTGGCCCAATACACATTTGGACTCCATTCCTGAGCCGCCTGAATGTCCTCGCGGGTAGTCAGGGTATTGTGTACAAACAACGTCCGGCAATTCGGATTCATGTTTTCCATAGCATAGTGAATCGCCGTTTTTCCCGTCGGCTGAAAATCCTCAAAAGAAAATCCAAAGCCTCCAAACAACTCCGGGAATCCACCACCTTTATTTAAGAAAAGCGCATCTTCGGAAGGCGTTTCCTGATTGTGGATGCTGACTGTGACATCCGAGTCCGGGTTGGTTTCATGGATGAGTTGGAATAGTTTTTTAGATACGCTGTAAGGCGCATGCGGCACACAGGTTTTTTTGTTATTTATATTAGAATTTAAATTATCAAACACGGATTTGTATTGATCGTATGTTTTTTGAGCTAATTCATTTTTCATGAAATCAAACATCTCTACAAAAGTATAATATTTTAAATTGCCTTTTTCTTTTTGAGAAAAAGTATCCGTTACATTAGAAATATCTCCAACCGCAACAATTCCATTCTGGATCATTTTAGCTTCAGCTTCTTGGATGGCCTTTTGGATTATTTCCTGTTCTACTCCTCGAAACTGAACCACATTTTTAATAAAGGGAAGCAATCCCGTTCCCGTTGGAACTTTGTTTTTCATGTGGGATAATTCCAGATGACAATGCGTATTCACAAAACCCGGAACGAGAACGCCAGAGTGAATTTCTAATTCAGGAACATTAAAATTTTGTATAGGTTGAATATCTATAACTGTTCCATCCTCTTCCATGACAATGACCCCGTTTTTCACCGGAGGAGAGGAAACGGGAAAAACCCAATCCGCAGAAATTTTTCTCATATTGTAGAAATTTTTGGCAAAGATAGGGAAATGTCCGAACCATGATTTTCTTGATTAACCCGATGACCATGATTAAAGCGAATCAAAGATTCGCTAAAAAAGAAATCAAGAAAATCCTGCGAATCATGGTTCAGAAAAAGTTGTGCACTGTATTATTCCCGTATTGGAATATTGAACAATTGATACCACTTACCGCAGCAGTGTAATATCTCCTTTCACAAATGCCACTGTCCGATCCAGATAGGCGACTTCGGCATAATAAGTAAAAACAGCAGGGTTGAGCGGTTTGCCTTTGTAGCTTCCGTCCCAGCCAAATTGTGGATCATTTGGCGGAAAGTTTTTGCCTTCATAAACCATTTCTCCCCAGCGATCAAAAATTCTAAAAATCAAAACTTCCGTAGCCGCTTTATTGGCAAAGACCGTAATGCGATCATTTAGACCGTCTCCATTAGGTGTGAAAGCATTAGGGATAAATTCATTTTTTATAGGTAAAACATTTATAAAAACACTATCTATTTCCGTGCAGCCATTTTCATTTTTACCTATCAGGTAGTGCCAGCCGGAAAGGGTTGGCAAGAAACGCTGAAAGAGGCACTCCTCACATTCCAGAGAATCCCCACTTACCCAGTAATGCTCAAGCCCATTCATCATAGAAATGTATCCATTCAGAAAGGCGGGGTCGCCGAGTTCTACTTCCTGATCATTCCCGGCATTGACCATAAAGGAGGGCGGCTGAGTAATTTCAATGGTATCATTTAAAAGACAACCTACCGTATCCATCATACTAATTATATAAGTATCAGCAGGAAGGTTATTGTAAAGAGTCGTATCTGAAAAATTAGAATATTGATGCCTGAACCTGTAAGGAGGAACTCCACCAAAGATATTGATGATATTTATTAGGCCGGAAGTTTCTCCAAAGCAAGGAATGTCTCTTTCCTCAATGTCAAAATTTATAGGGTCGGGTTCTGTAACTTCAGAAGAAAAGATGTTACTACAACCATCCGAGTCAAAAACAGTTAAGTCGTAGATCCCCGGGCACAAACCATTGATTTCATTGGTTATTTGTTGATTACTCCACAAATAAGAAAGCCCAGATGGATCTGCTGTGGGGGTAGCAGTAATAGCTCCTAAACATTGACCATGACAACCATTATATTCACTTTCTAAATTTAGAAAGGCACTAGGCGAAAACAGCACTTCAAAAGAATCCCGACGGCTACATGGCCCCAGAGAAATATCGACCCAAAAGGTGCCGGAAGAATCTGCAATCATAGAGGAACCTGTTGAACCGTCTTGCCATACATAAGAAGCATTTAAAATATTTACATATATAAGAATTGGATTCAATTCGCAGGAAAAAGTATCGGTTTTTTGACTTTGTCCATCCAGTACATCAATAAACATATAACTGGTATCTGAAAAATTGCAAGCAGTGGGAGACTCGGCTATAATAGTCACGACATAACTTCCGGCATCCTGAAAAGTGTGCGTGGGGTTTACCGTCGTGCTGGTCGAATTATCCCCAAAATCCCAGTAAACACTCTCTGCATCCTGACCGGTAAATTGAAAGTCCACGGTGAACGGAGCGCATCCGCTGGCTGCGGGAAGGGCAGCAGCAGCAGAGGTAACGGTATTCCTTTCAAAATCAATTTTAAAAATACCTGCATCGCAATCATTATTTTGTGTCGTTGCCCAGGCATTGGGTAAGGTATTTAAAATGCGATTGCCCTGATCACAGGAACATACAGTTTGATAGACAATTCCCGCTTTGTCAAAACGACTGGTTCCTCCATCCACATGGTTGGCGTTTCCAAAAAAAGACCCAAAAGAAAGACCCGTGGCATCCGGTTCTAAAACAGCCAGATAAAATGCATCGTCATTGGTGTCAATGGCATCGGGAGTGAGTGGCAGGGCATCGGTTCCATAATAACCAGATAAATAGATATAATCGCATTTGTCAACCATAAAAGCCACGGGGGCAAAATCATATTCTTCATCGGTGCCCGGAGCAGGAGGGGTGCCAGGCCCCGAACCAATTACGGTGGAATAAACGACCTGATCCAGATTAGGGGTAAAGGCAGCTACAAATTGTCGGCTGCCGGGATTATGTACATAAGTTCCCGGAGTCACCAAAATATTTCCCAATGTTTGACCAACAAAATGAACATTGTTTTTCTCATCTATGTCCAGGAAAAACCCTTGATCTTCCTGATCCGTTCCCCAGAAAGTTCCGGCAAGCACCTGGCTGCCATCCGAAGCAAGTTTTACCAAAAAGGCATCATTCACACCCAAAAAACTGGCTTGAGCACCGCCCGGAGGCATTGGGAAATTACTGCCACCTGCCGTACCGGAGACATAGACATTTTGCTGGTCATCCAGCCTAAGCCCCATGGCCATATCTGTATTGTCGCCTCCCAGATAGGTGCTCCAAAGCAAAAGGGACAAATCACTGTTCATTTTAAAAACAATACCATCTTGCTTAACCTGTCCCGGGTCGTAAATAACATTCAGATCATTGTCCAATGCCCCGGCAGTCGTCGGAATATCTTCTGAACTGGTACAACTAGCCACGTATACATTTCCCTGTGGGTCAAGGATGATTTCACCCCGGTAAATGTCGCCATAATTATTTGTGGCTGAAGAAGCAATCCGTCCGTCGCGGGAAGTGCCGCCCATGTATGTAGAACCGAAGAGTGTCGTTCCAGTAGAATTTAATTTAGAAATAACAATATCTGTCATGCCGGAGAAGTTGCGTTGATAGCCATTGGTAGTCGTAGGGAAATCATCAGATGTAGTTGTTCCGTATATATATAATTGTTGATTTTGATCCACAATGATACTGTGAGGATATTCTGCTCTTTCTCCTCCGATGTAAGTTGCATAGATTAACGTACTTCCGTCCTGGGTGTATTTGCTAATGCAATAATCCGTGGTTCCATCTTCGTATTCAAGTTGAAACGCTCCGGTTGTGGTGGGATAGCCCACCCCAAAAGCAATACCACCAGCATAAAGATTACCAAAATTGTCATAAGTTCCGGTGTGTCCGAAATTGCCAAAGTGATCCGATGCTGCCGTTCCGGAAAGGGTAGAGGCGACCACAACGGGATCGATAATCAACTCAAGGGTTTTATCATAACCATTTGGAAGGTTAAAAGAAACAATATTATTATTGACTATATAATTGCAGGTTATTTCTCTTTTTTGTCCATTAAAAACCTGATAGGCATAAGGTTTCATTTCTACAATAGTGTCTACACAGGTTTGAACTAACAGGTTGCCATCTTCAATTTTAAGAGAAACATCCTCGTCATAATGCATTTGAATATCTTCTGTGCGACCTCCTTTTTTTATAATAAAATCGTATTTAAAAAAATTACTTTTGTGATAATATTTTAAATCAATATTAGAATATAAATTTTTATATAAAACAGCCTCATAGGAATGAATTTCAGACTGCCATTTAGCAGGATCATCTCCGATGATATAATTGTAATATTCCGGTCGTTGATCAATAGGGTGCAATTGTGCTTCCAGCGCATTTAAAAAAGTCACTTTATAATTCTGACCCCGGATTGAGGGAGAATGCCCGGTGCAATTAGGGTGCTTGTGATCCGGGTAAACCAGATCGTGAAGATGAGGTAAGTCATCCGGGTGTAAAAGCTGAAAGGTTATGGCTTTTTTTTCAAGGTATAATTTTCCATTGGCACTCAGGGAAGTAATGAATTGAACATTTTCATGCCATTGACCTTTATTCTCTATAAAAGAAGTAGGAAAACGTTTTTCCTGAGCAGTCAGGACGGGTTGGTTTTGTCCTTTTACCAAAACTGCAAATCCAAGGCAGAGGAGGGTAGAAATTAAAATTATTCGCATATTATAAATTTACAAAAAAAATATTTGTCATGTTGGATTTAATAGCTCAATTTCATCAAATTGTCTGTAATTGACCAATTTAGAGATTGTTCAAATTTAAAATGAACCCTATTTTTTTAGCACAGAAAACCGTATCTTTGCAGTCGATTTTAGAATTAGTTTAAACAAAATAATATTATGTCAGCAGTGGAAAATTTAAAATACAAAGTAAAGGACATCAACCTCGCAGAATGGGGACGCCGGGAAATGGAACTTGCGGAAGCAGAAATGCCAGGGTTAATGGCCTTAAGAGCAGAATATGCCGGTCAAAATCCTTTGAAAGGAGCGCGTATCGCCGGCTGTTTGCACATGACAATTCAAACGGCAGTTTTGATTGAAACGCTCGTTGATCTGGGGGCAGAAGTAACCTGGTCTTCCTGCAACATTTTCTCTACTCAGGATCATGCTGCCGCAGCAATTGCGAAAGCAGGTATTCCCGTTTTTGCCTGGAAAGGGATGAACGAGGAAGAATTTGATTGGTGCATTGAACAAACCCTTCACGCTTTTGAAGGGGGCCAACCTTTGAATATGATCCTGGATGATGGTGGAGATTTGACCAACATGGTATTAGATCGTTTTCCTGAATTAGTACCTGGTATCAAGGGGCTAAGTGAAGAGACGACAACCGGAGTTCACCGTTTGTACGAAAGAATGCGAAATGGTACCTTGCCAATGCCTGCTATAAATATCAATGACTCCGTTACAAAATCAAAATTCGATAATAAATACGGTTGTAAGGAATCTTGTGTAGATGCCATTCGAAGAGCGACGGATTTAATGCTGGCCGGGAAGGTCGCTGTTGTTGCCGGATATGGTGATGTAGGAAAAGGTTCTGCGGCTTCCCTTCGTGGGGCAGGTTGCCGGGTTATCGTTACAGAAATTGACCCAATTTGTGCGTTACAGGCAGCAATGGATGGATTCGCTGTAAAGAAAATGGAAAATGCACTGGCTGAAGCGAGTATCGTTGTAACGGCTACCGGAAATAAAGATATCCTTACCGGAACGCATTTTAAAATGATGAAAGATAAAACCATCGTTTGTAACATCGGTCACTTCGATAATGAAATTGATATGGCCTGGTTGAATGAAAATCATGGGAATACCAAAGTGGAAATCAAACCACAAGTGGATAAATATACGATTGACGGTTCTGATGTGATTGTATTAGCTGAGGGTCGCTTGGTTAACCTCGGTTGCGGAACAGGACACCCTTCTTTCGTGATGTCTAATTCCTTCACAAACCAGTGTTTGGCTCAGTTGGAATTGTGGCACAATAGCGACAAATACGAGAATAAAGTATATATGCTTCCTAAGCATCTGGATGAAAAAGTTGCTCGTTTGCATTTAGCTAAAATCGGGGTGGAACTGGAAGAATTGTCTCAGGATCAGGCAGATTATATCGGCGTGAAAAAAGACGGGCCGTTTAAGCCGGAGTATTACAGATACTAGAATTTTTATATTTTAAAAATTTCATTAAAATCTCGCAAGGCTTGTGATGCTTTGTGGGATTTTTTTGTGGCTTGAACAGGAGAGGAAAACTTTCCCGGTTTGTAGTAGCATATAAGTTTTCACAATTTTCAATAAAAATTGAAAATTGCTTGACCGCTGCCTTTCCCTTTCGTATCTTTGTATTCTAAATAATGGCTCATGAACGTAAATGATTTGCTCCAACGCGCCCTCCATCTCGAATTTTTAACCGCAGAAGAAGGTGTTTTTTTATTTGAAAATGCACCAACTGCTGATTTAATACAGGTCGGGTATCGCTTGCGCCAGCATCATGTGCCCAATGATGTCGTCACCTGGATCATTGATCGAAATTCTAATACAACCAATGTCTGCATCGCCAATTGTAAGTTTTGTAATTTCTATCGTCGCCCCGGCCACGAGGAATCCTACACGACTTCTATAGAAGAATACAAGCAAAAAATAGATGAATTATTTGAATATGGAGGCGATCAGTTATTGCTTCAAGGTGGCCATCATCCGGATTTAGGGTTATCCTTTTATGTAGATTTGTTTAAAGAATTAAAAAGTTTATATCCAACTTTAAAATTACACGCCCTCGGCCCGCCCGAAATTGCACACATCACCAAGTTGGAAAATTCTACCCATATCGAAGTGCTTCAAGCACTCAAGGAAGCCGGACTGGATTCCCTGCCGGGAGCGGGTGCGGAAATCCTCAGCGACCGAGTGCGTCGTTTGATTTCAAGGGGAAAATGTGGGGGACAGGAATGGTTGGATGTGATGCGGGCTGCCCATAAAATTAATTTGACAACTTCGGCTACCATGATGTTTGGTCACGTAGAAACGAATATGGAGCGCATGGAACACCTCGTGGATATTCGACAAGTACAATCCGAAAAACCAGCTGATGCCAAGGGTTTTATTGCCTTTATTCCCTGGCCGTTTCAGGACGAGGACACCATTCTAAAAAAACTAAAACGAGCGAGAAATACCTGCACGGGAGATGAATACGTTCGGATGATTGCGATGAGTAGAATCATGCTGCCCAACGTGACGAATATCCAGGCTTCCTGGTTGACCGTCGGTAAAAAGGTCGCCCAGCTCTGCCTCCACGCCGGGGCGAATGATTTTGGAAGTATCATGATCGAAGAGAATGTCGTTTCAGCAGCCGGAGCTGCTTTCCGTTTTACGGCCAATGGCATTCAGGAAGCGATCCGGGAAGCGGGGTTCCAGCCTCAATTGCGCACCCAACAATACGAGTACCGGGATTTACCTGAAAATATTAGGCAGCAGGAGCTGGATCAACAGAAAATGATAGTGGATTAGGTGACTTTAAGTTTTTCGTAACAAACTTTGGCATTGATTTTTGGTTATAAAAGAAAAAATTGTCGTTCTAATAAAAAACCAAATATCATGCAAGTTAGTAATATTTCTTTCGGAGCTTTATGCCTCTTTGTTTTAGTCATGGCCGCTACCATTTTTTCGGAGCCCGATCATTCAATATCTCCAAAGCCGGAAACTGCAGACGTAGAAATCTATGCTTCCAGCAGTTGGTGTTCCGTAAAACCTTACTTGAGCACATCGCCCCAGCCTTTGGCCTGACGCATTTTATGATAGATCGCTGTATTGTCATAAATCCCTGCGAATAATTCCGCTCCCGGCCCATAGGCAAAAACGGGAATCATCGTTGCCGTATGGTAATCTGTGGTGAATTTAGTTTTAAGGTCGCCCAATTTTGATTCTTTATTGATAGCGTAACCTCCGGTTTCATGATCGGCGGTAACGATGACGAGTGTATTTCCATCCTTCTTGGCAAAATCCAGTACATTTTTTATAGTTTCATTAAAATCAAGCATTTCAGTTATGATATAGTCGGACTTATTAGCATGTCCTCCCCAGTCGATTTGTGCACCTTCCACCATGAGGAAAAAACCTTCCTTTCCCGCTCGTTTTTTTAGAAAATTAATAGAAAATTCAGCAGCATAAGGCAAATAATCACGCCCTTGTTCCTTGGATAAAGGATCGGCATCCGCGGTAAAAAAACCAAAATTTTTGCCGGATGGAACTTTTACTTTTTCCAAATCTTCTTTTACGTGATTAGACATATAGTAGCCTTTTTCCTCCAATTCCTTCGTGATATTTCGTTTATCCTTTCTGCGTTCAAAATATTTTTGTCCACCTCCGATAAATAGATCCACTTCATTATCCAGCATCTGGCGAGCTAGTTTTTCATATTGTTTGCGGTGGGTGACGTGTCCAAAGAAACTAGCAGGAGTAGCATGAACAATAGTAGAGGTAGTTACCAGGCCCGTTGGCATATTTCTGGCTTCGCTTTCTTCCAGAATTGTAGTCATCGGGGTATTATTTTTTGGATTTTGAGCAATCCAGGCATTATTGGTTTTTTCTCCGCAGGCAAATGCAGTAGCACCAGCTGCAGAATCCGTAATAAGATTGTTGCGGGCATGAGACTTATGCAGACCAACAATAGGGAATTCTTCTAATTCAAGGTAATTGTCATTCATATACATTCCTGCGGTGATTTGGGTGAGCCCCATTCCATCCCCAATCATGAGAATAATATTTTTGGGTTGTTTAATTTTATTCGCATAACTATATTGGGCTTTGTCTTTAGATTGTTTTATATCCTTGTCAGCACAACCTAGTAACAAAAGTATCAGGAGAAAAGTAAAATATTTTTTCATGTTCTTTTTTTTACAAAATTAGTATTTTTTGGCTGCCTGTTATTAATTTCTATTTTCGCAAAGGAATAAGTTAACCTAAATTTTACAGTGAAAAAAATCGTATACGCTTTTCCTTTTCAATTGTTAATGCTGCATCTAAGGAGTAATCACTGGACGTTGTTGTGGTGGTTGCTCTTTCTGGCATTTGTTACAGGAGGTATAGGTAAAATATTTGGATTGAAATATCTCTTCCTGGATCCGGAATATATGGGCGAGGTAGATTTTTGGGGTTTCCTTTTTGTAGGACTGACCTTTGGGGGACTTATGATGGCCTGGCATATCACTACGTATGTCCTCCATAGTTATCGCTTTCCGTTTCTGGCTTCGCTGAGCCGTCCGTTTACTGTATTTTGTATCAATAACTCAATTATACCTTTAACGGCATTAGTTATTTATTTGGTAAGCATGGTGCAATTTCAAATGTATAACGAGTTTGCCGCTGAAAATAGTCTCCTGTTTTACGCCTTTGGTTTTTTATTAGGGGTCGGGTTGACTATTGCAATTACTTCTTTGTATTTTTATTTTACAAATATAGAATTGTCAATTTTTGATGGAACGAAAGGAGCTTCGTTTATTTTAAGCACGTTGACAAAGGGACAGGAAAAAATGGAGGAGGAAAGTGCCCGTGGTGCCAGCCGACATGCCTGGAGGGTAGATTATTATCTTACAAGTCGGTTGGGGACGCGTCGGGTGCGAACGGTAAAGCATTACGATCCGGAATACGTCCTGACCATCTTCCGAAGAAATCACACAAATGCCTTAGTGATTCAAACATTTAGCTTAGTCTTATTGATAAGTTTGGGATATTTAATTGATTATCCGATGTTTCGCATTCCGGCCGGGGCTAGTATTTTATTAATTTTTACTATACTCACTATGTTGGCTGGAGCATTGAGTTACTGGTTGCGTTCCTGGACAACCAGTGTTTTAATTATATTATTAATTGGAATTCATTTAGTAACAAGTTATGGTTGGTTCAATCATCCAAATAAAGTATACGGAATCAATTATAATAAAACTGTTCCCTATAGTTATGAAATGCTGGACAGTTTAAATAATTTAAAATCTTATAAAGAAGATAAAAATAAAACGAAACTCATTCTGGAGTATTGGAAGCAAAAAAATGAAGTTGCCGGAAAATCTCAAAAACCAAAAATAGTATTTTTGAATATGAGTGGAGGAGGATTGCGTTCCGGAATGTGGGCTGGATTGGTTATGCAAAAAGCTGACTCCATAACAAACGGTCAACTGATGGAGCAATCCTTTATGATTACCGGAGCCTCCGGGGGAATGATTGGGGCTACATATTTGAGAGAAGTTTATCTGAAAAAAATGCTGGGTGAGAATGTCGATTTTTATAATAAAAAATATATAGAACACATTTCTGATGATTTGCAAAATGCTCTTGCTGCAAGTATTGCAACGAATGATATATTTTTACCTTGGGTAAAATTTGAAAAAAACGGATATACCTATCGCAAGGATCGGGGGTATATGTTTGAAACTCAGCTCAATGAAAATACAGGAGGCATTCTGGATAAAACGCTGGCCGACTACGAGGAAATTGAGCAATTGGCAAAAGTACCTTTACTTGTTTTTACACCGGTCGTCATTAGTGATGGACGGCGGATTATTGTTTCCCCTCAGGATTTGAGTTTTTTGACTATGCCTAAGATCGGATTCAAATATCCATACATGGTGGAACATGATGCGGTTGAATTTAAAAAATTATTTGCGGAACAAAATCCATTGAATTTGCCCGTTACAAGTGCTATACGAATGAGTGCAACCTACCCTTATGTTCTCCCGGCTATTGGTTTACCTACTGAGCCGGAGATTCATGTTATGGATGCGGGGTTTCGGGATAATTTTGGAACAGATATGTCTATTCGATTTATAAGTGTTTTTAAAGATTGGATTGAAAGGAATACCAGCGGGGTTGTGATTGTTCAAATCAGAGGCATAGGAAAATTGGAAGTGATTGAAAAATCTCCACCCAGAGGTTTGATAAATGATATGGTGAATCCGTTGAGCGTAGCTGCCAGAGTAAGTCAGTTACAGGACTATGGACAGGACAGCAAAATTGATTTGCTTATTGATTTGCTGGGAGAGGATATGGTAGATGTAGTTCGTTTGATATATCAACCCACCGAGCAAAACGAACGGGCTTCCATGAGTTTTCACCTGACCACCCGTGAGAAAAGAGACATTGAAGCCGCTTTGCATCTGAAAAACAATCAGGATGCGTTAGAGGCGTTGCAATTGTTATTAAAGTAGAATGTATTTAAAAATGAATCATTTGTTCAAATATATTTTAATTTACATAATAATTTCATTTTTAATTCAATGTGCTCCCGTTCAGAATTCTCAATCTTGTATTGTTGATAAAACAGACCGAATGCACGGCCTTAGTTTTGTAGCACCTCCGGAACCCTTTCCCAATAATCCCATGCCGGCAGTCAAGGCGGTGGATGCTGCCTGGATAGCAGTGATTCCTTATGGGTACAGTTTAATAGGAGATTCAAAAGTATATTACAACACGGAAAGGCAATGGTGGGGTGAGCGAAGGGAGGGCATTGAGGAAACGCTCCGTTTGGCAAAGGCTGCTAATCTGAAAATTATGCTTAAACCTCAGCTATATATTCCAGGTAGTTGGACAGGGGATTGGAAGTTGGCAGATGAGGCATCCTGGCTGGAATGGGAAAATGGATATGAGAAGTTTATATTTGATTTTTTAGAGCTGGCTGTTCAGTTTGACGTAGAGTTATTTTGTGTCGGGACGGAGTTTAAAAAATCTGTAGAACAGCGACCTGAGTTTTGGAGAAAATTAATTTTAAATATTCGTAAAAAATACAAAGGAAAACTCACCTATGCTGCTAATTGGGACAACTATCAAAATATTCCCTTTTGGGAGCAGCTTGACTTTGTCGGAATAGATGCTTACTTCCCTTTGAATGAAAGTAAAACTCCGGATAAAAAAATATTGATCAAGGCCTGGCAAAAGCCGCTTTCCGACCTTGATAGTTTTCATTGTAAGGTAAAAAAACCTATATTATTTACAGAATTTGGTTATTTGTGCGTGGATGGATGTGCTGGTAAAAATTGGATATTAGAAAAAAATATAAATAAAATTAATCAAAATGAAATCGCTCAAGCCACAGCTTTGGACGCTCTGTTTGAAGTGTGGTGGGAAAACGATTGGTGGGCAGGTGGATTTATTTGGAAATGGTTTCCCAATATGCGGGGGCATGAAGGATATCCGGGTAAAGACTATACGCCTCAGGGAAAAGCCGCAGAAAATATTTTAAAGAAATGGTATTCTTTAGATTAATATTTATGTTTTTAAAATTCCAACTTGTTTCATGCGCTCAAAAACCTCGGCTGTATGGGGGGCATCTTTGAGTTCTTCAGTCAAATCCTGCCCGGCCCAATGTTCGTAGTGTTTGCCATTTCGCCAAAGCCGACTATTCGTTACATCGTAAATTTTTCCCTGGTAAGCCACCCAGATTTCGGGTTTGTCCTGACCATTTCTTAGAGCCAGTTGGGAGCGGGTAAAAGTTTGCATTTGATTAGAACTTATAAAATTTTAATTGATCTTTAGTTAGCAAAAAAGCACTGTTTTTCTCAAGACGGATTTGAGTGCGATCATCTTTCGGGAGATCGTGCAGGGGAAGTTTTTCAAATGTTTTTAAATTGAATGTTTTCCATTCGCTATCTTTGTTATATAAAATAAAATTATCCAACACCTGAAATTGCCGAAGACCTTTCAGCTCATAAGTCATAGAATAATGACCAAACCGATCAAAAACCAGGATGCCTACTTCCGGATCATTGAGGTAAAGCCAGTTATTTTTTTCTAATATAAAATTAGGATTTATTTCTTGTTGTAAACTGCCAATGAGATTGTCGCTTTCATAAAGAACTTTTCCTCTGCGGCTTATCTTTTTTATTTTAAATGCAAAATTATCATATAACCAAACATTGTTGTCGTTAGAAAGTCCCACCCCGGACACTTGTTCCAGATTCAAATTAAATAAATCAATTTCATCTTGCGCACTCAATGTTCTATCCAACAAAATAACTCTGCCAAAATCAGGATAAAATAACAAAACATGAAAAGGGTCAGTCGCATCAATATGCGCCGGAGGTCCATAAATATTAGAGTGATAATTAAAAAGTGCTTGTCCTTTTGCATTAAACTTGGTGAGTACATTTTCATCATCCAGCAGATAAACCTGTCGGAGTTTATCCGTGGTCATTAAGACTCCATTTACCATCGTGTCTGAAATCTGATTAGCAACTAAAATCGTATCCGCATTGAAGATCAATTGCTTCAAACTATCCTGCGCCTGCAAGTAGAAGGAATTTAAAAATATAAAAATAAATATTTTAAATATCTTTTTCAAAATAATGAATTTGAATATCCTGACCATCAAAAACGGCATAAGAACAGGTAAATAACCATTCTCCTAAATTTATATAACGACTTTTTCCGTTTTTAAGTGCGAGGTTCATCTCTAAATGACGATGACCAAAAACAAAGTAATCAGATTGAGTTTCTTCCACTTTTTTATTTGAATAGATCAACAACCATTCCTTGTCCTCTCCCAGAAAGGGTTCAATAGTTCCTTGTGTTTGGCGGCTTCTTCGGGAAAACCACAAGGCCAGGGAAATGGAAAAATTGGGATGCAAACGAGCAAAGAGCCACTGGCAAATTGGATTCGTGAATATTTTTTTCAGGCGTTTGTAACCGTAATCTCCTGGCCCAAGACCGTCTCCATGACCAATAAAAAACTTTTTTCCACTATGTATTACTTCGATAGGCTTGTGATGAACGGGAATTTCAAATTCAGTTGTAAAATAATCGAACATCCAGAGGTCGTGGTTTCCGGTAAAAATCTGAATGTCAATGCCCTGATCTTTTAATTCGATCAGCTTGCCAAAAAGCCGAATATAACCGCGAGGCACAACAGTTTTGAATTCAAACCAAAAATCAAAAATATCCCCTACTAAATAAATCGTATCCGCATCCGATTTTATTTGATCCAACCAGCGAACGATTTTTTTTTCCCGTTCCCTGCTGGATAGTTTTCCGGGTACGCCCAGATGAAAATCGGATGCGAAATAAATTTTACCCACTAAAATCCTCTCATTTTATAAGTATCTCCCCCAAATTCCATAGAGCTAATAGTCCGGTGCCCCGTTAGATAAATGTAAAAAACACCACCTGGTACATCCTTGGATTTAAATTCAATTTGATATTTTTCTTCATCCATTTTGGCCGCCTCATCTTTTCGCTCTTTCCATTTTTCTATCCGGTAGACTTTTTTGATTTCCTTTTCATCTCCGTCGTCATCTGTTTGGATAAATCTCAAATGACAAAAATACTCCTTGACAATTTTTAGCTTTCTGGGATCTGTTTGAGCGGTATCTATCGTAGAAGTATCTATAACCAACTCCACAACTTCTTCAACCTCCTCCATTACTTCCTCCTCTAACCCTTCTTCACTTTCCTCTTCACCTTTTTTCTTTTTCTTCTTTTTTGGCTTTTTTTGTTTTTTCTTTTTGGTTTTATCAATTACAGTAACTTTTTCCTCAAAGGAAATAGAAAGATCGTCATCTTCCCTAAGGCGATTTTGAGTTTTTTGCAAATTCAGGAAAAACGGACGGACGGTTTTACCCCAAAGCTCTGAAGTGGATTCCAGTTTCAATTCATTTATATCCGTAAAATATTCCTTTTCTGTTTGCTTGACATCTTGGGGAATTTCCATGATATGATAGATGATTTCCGGGTCTTTTTGTGACCGCCTGAAAATCAAAGCTTCCACTTGTTTGATTCTGTTTAAAATCACCTTCATGTGCCCTTGAATGGTAGCATCCCGGGCATTCATGTGGAGGATTTTAAAACCATACTCTGTAGGGTTGATTGTATTTATATTATAGGCTCCTTCAAACTGACCGCCATTTACATAGAGATAGCTGCGGCTGATGCGAAAGGAAACATCATCAGTTCCCAGTCGGCTTTTGATGCCTTGCTTGGGGTTTTCCATTTTATAAGGGACAAAAGTGTATCCGATAAATTCATTTGGGCTTCGGAAGGCCCGATCTGACTGATAAGAGTAGTCCTGCCCAAGGCAGTGAATACTCAATAATAATGAAAGCAACAGTAAATTAAATTTCATAGCAAAATTAGGTTTCGATTAACTGAATATCGGTAGAACGGAGTTTTTAAACGAATATTTTAATTATCCGCAACTTGGAATAAAACTGACCCGAATTTAATTACAATTTTAAAAACGACCTTGAAATTCAATGATGTAATGTAAAAAATGGGAAATTAAGGTGCTCGGTAATAAAAATCGACACCTATTTGGGAAATTAAAAAATTCAATTTAATACGAATTTTGTTACAAAAAAATACATTTAATCTTCACTTTTTATGTGAAAAATGAAAAAATGTAACTTTATAATGTCACAAAAAATAAGATTCTGCTTTTTCAATTATAACTCTTGCTCAACCCTTATAATTAAAAGTATTTTAGAATAAAAATGATTAAATTGAATGTCACAGTTTATTACTTGTTTGGCTTTTTTCTTAAAAATCGATTTGCGTGACAGGAAAAAATAATGCAAATTTGTAGTAGCGAAAGAAAAAAGGTAATTCTAATGAAGTATTTTGTTTTGATTTTAAGTTTAGTTTTCTTCGGGTTCCTAACAGTAAATGGCCAGAGTATGCCACAGGAAACAAATACAGAAAAAACTGAAGCAAATCAGGAAATTAAATCTGAAAAAGAAGAAACACCTCAACTAAAAACTATCAAGTTCTCTTTTGAGTATGAGCTAATCAATGAAAATGACATCCGTTTGGAGGTCATTGAAGAAGAACTTGAAGTTTTAGCATAATTACCTTAAGCGCCTAAGCAAATAGATGTTTGTTGAAAAAAGCCGCTTCCATTCGGAAGCGGCTTTTTGTTTTCCACCCTTAATCAAAAAGGGTAGGAGGCAGTTTTATTCGCTCATAGAGATCCGGCTCATTATAAGAAGGTTTATTCGCTTTTGGGGAAACAGGAAAGACATCTAAACTTCCGTTTTCAACAGGTTGCAATAATTCAAGGGTTTCTTGCAGTGATTGTTCAGCCATCCACTGCTGCATCATTTCCCTTTCCCTGAAAATAACCGGCATTCGGTTGTGTACTTCACTCATCTCTGCATTTGGCGGACAGGTAATAATAGAAAAAGTACTGACAGGAACATTATTAGATGGATTAATCCACAAATCCCAAATCCCGGCAAATGCCATCAGATGATTATTTTTTAATACAATGCGGTACGGCTTTTTTTCCCTTCCCTGTTTTTTCCATTCATAAAATCCATCCGCCAGAATGAGGCACCTCTTTTTCCGGATGGGAATTCTAAAGGATGGTTTGGATTCAATCCCTTCTCGTCTTGCATTGATCAGATTGGCTCCAACATTTACCGAATTGGACCAATGAGGGATCAAACCCCAACTCATACGCTGTACATCTCTGGGTTTTTCCTGGGTTACCAAATAAGCCATCTGAGAAGGAGCAATATTGTAGCTGGGTTTTAAATCCATTTTTATAGCTAAACCCAACTGCTTGTTTACTTTTTCCCTTGATGCTGAAAATGAAAATCTGCCACACATAGTATTTTATTTCTACCTTGTCAAAAGTAACAAATTCTGGTTTACCTTTGTTATAAAATAAAATATTGAATATGAAATATGTTTTAATTGCATTGATGAGTTGCCTGATGGCCTGCCAAACCACTCAGCATCAAACACCTGAATCGTCAACTTTTGAGTTTTTTGATTTGAAAAAATTTATATCTGAAAAAAGTAAAACATTAGATAAAATTCCAAATTTTAAAAAAATCATTACAATTAACGGAGAGTCGGAGGAGAAGGAAGGGCCGGACATGGATTTATTAGATGATTTGGAAATCTTTTCAAAATTGGACATCAACAAATCTGCCTGGCTAAATAAATACGATTATGAAGAAAAAACTATTCCTGTAAAAGTCCGAATTTACAGAGCAAATGATCCTGGGATGAAAGTCAGAGTTATGAAAATTTACGAGGATAAAAGCAATGCGGTCACTCGTTTGGAAATAGAATCACAATCCGAAACTATGATCGGTTCTACCCAACAATTTTTGAGCTTCCAGCCTGATAATGGTTATTCTATTTTAAAAAAGGACACGGACTTAAAAGGCAAAACTTCCGAAGCTAAAGTTGAGGTATTATTTTTAAAATAAAAACCCGTCCCTTTTGGAAAGGACGGGCTTTATGCTGTTTGTTAGAATAAAAATACTGGGGCCTTAATGCCCGGTAATCGTAATATCTCCTCCAATTATTTCTGTCGTATTATTTAAAAATTCTACTTCAATGACATAGACATAAACGCCCGGCAGGACGGGTTTGCCTTTAAAATATCCATCCCACCCAAACGTTTCATCATTCGTAGGAATGTTTTCTGCTTTATAAACCTGCTCCCCCCAGCGATTAAATATTTTAAAATATTTAATCTGTAAAACTTCTTTGCTAGAATACACTGTTACCTTATCATTAAATCCATCTCCATTTGGAGAGAAAACATTCGGAACAAAAATAGAACTGTTGTTCTGAACATTAATGGTTACTTCACTCGATATTGAACAGCCATTTATATCAATAATCTGTAAATCATAAGTCGTGTTGACCAAAGGAGTAGCAATTGGATCAAGGCAATCGCCACAACTCAAACTCTCCGTATTTGTCCAAATAATAGTATCAGGATTGCTATTGTAAAATGTATTTAATTGTATAAAATCTCCTAAGTTAATAGTTGTATCCCGGTAGATTTCCAAAATAATAGGATTTGGCGCACTAACACTTATAAGTTCAGTTGTAGCACACCCATTGGCATCTTCTACCTGCACAGAATAATTGCCACCCAGAAGGTTGTTAAAAATAGAATCTGGCTGCAATGTTCCGTTATTCAACCCATATAAATAAGGCTCAACACCTCCCCCCGGTTGGATGGCAATACTGCCGTCTGGTGTGTCAGCACAATTAGGAGACTGGATATCAGTGGAAAGAGAAACAGCTGAAGGACTGGTTAAAAATACGGAATCGACAAAGGGACAGTTGTTGACATCCGTAACGGTTATAACATTCCATCCAGGTATCAGGGAGTTAGCAGTTGCAGCATTTTCTCCATTTCCCCAGGAGTAAGAAAATGGAGCGCTGCCTCCTGTAACACTAACAGTAGCATTTCCATCAGATTCATTGGAACAACTAATATTAAATCCATTATAATCTGAATTTATGCTAATAGTTCCCTGAACAGGGGCGTCGGCAGTAAGTGTTACCACATCGCTTGCTGTACATCCCTGTAGTCCTTGAATTCTTACAACGACATTATAAGTATTCTGGCTAAGGCTGTTAAAATCTCCACTCGTCTGCCAGGTCAATCCCCCGTCAATTGAATATTCAAGCATACCAGTTCCGGAAGCATCCAATTGAATTATTCCATCTCCTCCAAAGCAACTTGGATTAGTAGGATTTATATTATTTAAAACAGGTGGCTGAGGCGCATTCAAAGTAGCATTATCAGT
>JAHDCK010000322.1 GCA_020629915.1 Saprospiraceae bacterium | reverse complement strand
AAATAAAAAATAAAAATTTATACATATAAAAATTATATTATAAAAAAAGCGACTGGAAAATCCGCAGCCGCTTTTTAGTTTTTTTTATATAACGATTAATTTATTCCATTCATCCATTTTATAATAACAGGAGAAATGAGGAAAGTTATTCCTGCCACAATAAAGGAAATCAATGCAATTTGAGCAAAGATTTTAGTATAAGTAGTTAAGCCAACAAGCGGTCGAATTTGTTGGCGGTTTTCCTCTATGCCATTATTAAAAGACATAGCTGTTTTAGCCCATTCAGGATTTTTACTTTCCATAGAACTTTCTATTTGAATCAACTCTGCTGCTTTAGTTCTCCATTCTTCCCCAATTTTATCAAAGTCCTCTGTTTTCATTTTAGTTGGATCTTTAAGCATTTCATAAGCAGAACCAATTGAATTTTGTCCCAGCATTTCCTGATGTGCTGCATTGTATTTTTTATACAAATCCGTCAATCCAAGAGAGTCACTTGCAGCATATCCTGTCAATTTTATCAACAGGGGTTTAATTTTTCCAGCGTGTTCAGAAATGGTATTTCCAGCAGATTTCCACATTGGATTAATGGCTCCCATCGCTCCTATATTAGAAACGTAACCATCGAAATCTGCTAGGGAGGGATAGCCTGCGTTTTCTGTATTAACTAATTTCTTATGTGAATTTTGAATATTAAAATCAAATTCTCCCACCTTATTTTGATCAATTCCGGTTGCCCAGGAAGCAAAATTGGTAAACATATCATCCCTGGGTTCATAAACCTCAGAAGTAGATTCTGCCGGGACGGTCATTTGTGCAATGATACCCGCAATATGGTGAGCAAAGGAGGAAGATAAAAAGAAAACACCCATAAAAAATGCGACCATGTGTTTGGGCGATAGTTCCGTTACCTTAGATAACCCAATAGGGGAAACAAATAATTCACCCGTTGTAATAACCAACCAGCCCAGCATTAAAAACATCATTGGGACGCGACCGGCTCCGTCCATGTAATTGGCACTCCACGCAAAAATCAGAAATCCTAATCCCAGTTGCAAAATACCCAGAGCATATTTAAATGGTGTTCTTGGATTGCTTTTGCGCTTAGAAAGGAAAGTCCACATAAAGGCAAAAGGCAGTGCAAGGAAAATGATATAGCCTGGATTAATGGAATTGGTTTGAGCCGCATTTAGGAATTTTAAGTTGACATTTCGCTGTGCAAACAACGTCAATGAACTACCAGCCTGCTCAAAGAAAGACCAAAAGACGGTTAGCAATAAGGTAATAAATACAATCACCAAAATTCTTTGCCGCGCTACAGAATCTTTTAATGATACTAATATATATATTAAATAAACTAAAACAAGGAGTCCGACAATATTTAAAGCATTCCCCATTATTGCTTCATTATTGTAAACCATGTAAGAAGCAATAGGAACCAGAATAAAGGATAATAATATAATAGGAAGGTAAATGTTCATTCCTGCATACTTTTTCTCTTGATATTCCTCCGGTTGTAATCCATTATCACCGAAAACACCTGAATTTGATCCTTGCCAGAAGAATAGCAACCCGATAAACATCCCAACACCTGCTGCCCCAAATCCATAATGCCAACCGTAGGTGGCACCCAACCAACCACAAACCAGAGGTGAAAGAGCAGCTCCCAAATTTATAGACATATAAAAAATAGTGAACCCGGCATCTCTCCGTAAGTCTCCCTCTTCGTATAATTCTCCCACAAGACTGGAAATATTGGGTTTGAAAAAGCCATTACCAATAATCAATAAACCCAGCGCGGTAAAAAACCAAAACTCACTTTCAAATGCCATGATAAAGTGCCCTAAAGTCATCAGTGCAGCACCAAGCATAATTGATTTTCTGAAACCAATCAGCCGGTCGGCAATCAATCCACCAATAAGTGGTGTGGCATAAACCAATGCTCCATAAGCTGCATAGATTCCCAGACCACGGGTTTCACCGTCTTGTAAATCCTTGAATAGTTCATTGACCATGTATAAGGTCAACAAGGCTCGCATTCCATAAAAGGAAAATCGCTCCCATAATTCTGCAAAGAATAGATAAATAAGGCCGCGGGGATGACCAAAGGCTTGAGGCAAATCCTTTTTTGACATTTGACCTCGAGTAGAATGCTCAGACATAAGTTGGTTTTTTTTATTTGATTAAAATGACGACTGCTTTTCAAAACAGCGAGCTAAAAGTAGATTTTTTTCGTTGCTTAGACAAATGGTAAGAATACGGATGTCATTTTAATTTAAAAAAGCCCGAATTTCCTTTTCCAAAGCGTAAAATTTGAGGTAATCGCCTGAAAATTTCCGCCTGACCCTGGGTCGATTAACCACTTCTATGGCTCCGCGTTGCCCAACCAGAATGATGCCGTAGCCTTGTGATTTGCATATTTTCTTCAGGTTGTCCCACTTGCGCTCCTTCAGACCGTTGATGCTGTCTTTAGAAAAAGAAAGCCATTGCTCATTGCCGGGGTAAGTATCCAGTTGGTTGATGACATCGACGGATTGATGCTTGAAACTGTTTTTGGTAAACAATCCATAAACGATAAAACCAGTCAAAAATGCCAGGGCAGGGTAGAGGATGCTCCATAGGGTATTATCCATTTTATAAATAGCATATAATCCGCCTGTCCCGATGCAAAAGACAAAGGCAAACCAAACTGAGTTCCAAAACCATTTTTTATTATCCCGGTATGGCTTCATTGCCGGGAGGGTTTTATAGGATTTGGATTCCATGGAAATGACATAAATCCCCCGGAACCACCGCTTGAAAGCCAGGAATCCATCCGCGCGTTTTCCGCCGAATTCCTTTCGGGTACGTACCTCAATTTTATGGTAAACTTTCCCTTTTGCTTTTAATTGATAGTAATCGTATAAAAAATTTAGTGCTTTTTGTTGTACAGTAGATTCAGCTAATCTGGCCATAGGGGGAAATTGATTTTGTTTTTTGCAAATGTAACTCCAAAAACAAAACAATGCAAGTTTTAAATGAATTTGTTTTTATTTTTTAATAAAATTTATCGTCTCTTTCAGCTTGTTCAACCCCGCTCTTTTTACGGCAGATTTTTTAAATATACGATTAAAAACATCTTTTGTGATTTCTTCCCATTCCGATTTTTTCATTTTTAATAAATCAGGATGCGGTTCCAATTCCGGTTCGTTGTGTTTTTTAGAAAAGCGATTCCAGGGACAAACCTGCTGACAAATATCGCAACCAAACATCCAGTTATCCATTTTACCCGCAAACTCCTCCGGGATATTTTCCTTGAGTTCTATTGTCAAATAGGAAATGCACTTGCTTCCGTCCATGACATACCCGGAAGGGGAGATGGCTTCCGTCGGACAGGCATCTATACAACGCGTACAGGTACCACAGTGATCTTTAATCGGATGATCTGGTTCCAATTCCAAATCAATAATCAATTCTGCAAGGAAAAAATAGGAACCAGCTTTCGGGTGTATCAAGAGCGTATTTTTCCCCACCCAACCTAAACCACTTCGCTTTGCCCAGTCTCTTTCCATCACCGGGGCAGAATCTACAAAACATCTTCCGTTGACTTCTCCAATTTCCTCATTTAGAATTTGCAGATACTCCTTCAAAATTTTCTTAATTATAAAATGATAATCTTTCCCATAAGCATATTGAGCAATTTTAGGGGCATCAGGATCTTCCTGTACCTCGGGATTGTGGTAATTAAAAAGCAGCGAAACAACGGATTTTGCACCGGGAACGAGCAGGGTAGGGTCAAGTCGTTTATCAAAATGATTCGCCAGATAAGCCATTTTCCCATGGTAGTTCTGATTGAGCCATTTTTCCAGTTGTTTGGCCTCGGGTTCCATGAATTCAGCACGGGAAATTCCCACCTGAGAAAACCCTAAATTGAAGGCAGTTTGCCGGACAAAAGAGGTGATTTTTGCTGTATTCATAGAATTGATTGTAATGAAATTGTCATAAATAGAGAAAAACTCCTAATTATTTAATTTATTTCTGCTGAGTAAATTTGTAGGTCATTTGCTCTATTTGCTTGATAATGAGTGTTCTATTATAAGTTTTATTATAAAAAAAGCATTTGAAGTTGTAATATTATAAAAAATCGGGGGTTTACTCGTATTAAAAATTCCTGCACCTTTGCATCAAACAGTCTAACAACAAGCTCCCCTTAACCACTATTTTTTAGTCACTTTTTTATATTGTTCACTAAACCCCATATTTATGGAACATTTATCAAAAGTGCTGCTGATAGCTTGTATATTATTTACAACTTCACTACAAGTTAGTGCAGCCAATTCGGGTATACCCCCGGATTCCTCATTCACACAAATTCATCTGGAAGCTTCTGTGGGTTTCTTTGGTGAATCCCTTGAAACATTTTCCGAAACTTTACCTGAAGAAAAAGTTGAAGAACCTGTCATTTACCGAAAGGTAGCTGTGGTTCCTCCTTTCTTCGAGGGATTTCTAATTGAAGTTGCTTATTCGGAGAAGAAACTTCGTCCCAACCATCACATTTTGCATCGCTACGGTGACCTGATGATTGATGGGAATATTCAAAATGGATATTCTTATCTGATTCCGGGTCTGCGCTCAAAAGATGGAACTATTCGATTTTACAAGAATATTATCAAGCCTCAGCAACCTAATGCCAGGGTTGTGCGGTACAAAAAGAAAGATCGAAAGTATCTTTCGGTCAAGGAGTAGGTTTTGGTGATCTGGCCGGGGTGGAGAGGTGTGAAAAGTTTCCCCCTTTTTCTCTTCTTTTTCCCCGGTTTTATTTATTCAAAACCAAGAACTTTCTGAATTATTCATGGTAAATGATCACTTCATCCCCGGATTTGCGTTTCAAATCGGGTACTCTGGCACCCCCCGAAGGGTATCCAACCGGAAGTAATAAAAACGGTTTTTCGTTATCCGGGCGATGGAGTATTTTTTGTAAAAAATTCATAGGACTTGGTGTATGAGTCAGGGTTACCAGTCCGGCTTGATGTATTGCCGTTATTAGAAAACCTGCGGCAATTCCAACCGACTCCATCACGTAATAATTTTTTTTCTTTTGCCCGGATTCCAAATCGTAGGATTTCCGAAACATAATGATCAGCCAGGGCGCAATTTCCAAAAACGGTTTATTCCAATCCGTTCCCATTGGAGCCAAATCCTTGATCCATTCCTCCGACATTCTACCGTTATAACTTAGGTATTCTTCCTTTTCAGCAGCTTCCCGTATTTGCTTTTTAATCTCCGCATTAGAAACCGCACAAAAGGTCCAGGGTTGTTTATGTGCCCCGGAAGGGGCAGAGGCCGCTGTCATAATTAAATTTTCGATACAACTTTTAGGCACCGGCTTGTCAGAAAAATCCCGGACACTCCTTCTTTTGTCCATAAATTGATAAAAATCCCCACTTGCCTGAATGGTTTCTGATTCACTAGGGGTTTTCCATGGCTGATAAGGGATAAAAGGATGCGTTTTTTCCATAATAAATTTATTGAGGAACCTGCAATTTAATTGTAAATTGGGAAAGGTTATAAAGAAAGACAGAATATCTGAAAAATGTTATCTTTG